>DAOVDY010000239.1 GCA_030669265.1 Desulfobacteraceae bacterium
GGATCCAGAGTGTCGTGTCTTTCTTCTTATCTTAGCTATTCTGATACTTTTGGTAACCTTTAATATCTATGGGACTATATACTATTCCATAAGTCATGCGTTAAGGCGCGCTGCCTTTCAGGTTACATCTATAATCACAACAACTGGTTTTGTAACGGCCAATTATGCAACGTGGCCAGCTCTATCGCAAATTATTATCCTATTATGTATGTTTATTGGGGCAATGGCAGGATCTACTGGTGGAGCAATAAAGATTATGAGGATTATATTGTTTGCTAAACATGTCTACCAGGAGATTTTTAGACTTATTCATCCTCATGCTGTAAGATCCATCAAGCTCGGTGGCAAGCCGGTTCCAGCAGAGGTATTGAACAGCATTTGGGGATTTTTTATTCTTTATCTTGGTCTTTTTATTGTGGCTGTAATAATTATGTCCTTAATCGGGCTGGATATTCCGACATCATTCGCCTCAGTAGCTGCCACGATAGGCAACGTCGGGCCAGGATTTGGTCTGGTTGGACCAGTAAATAATTATCTGCCTATTCCTGATCTAGGAAAATGGGTTCTGATCTTCTGCATGATTCTCGGACGCCTTGAGATATACACCGTTATCATTATGCTTGCCCCTGCATATTGGCGGAAGTAAGAATATTGTCATTTGTCAGTCGTCATTTGTCATTAACCCAACAAACACAATAAACTCAACAAACCCAGAACCGGATATCACTCATGAGCCTTGTAATCATCTCTAACCTTTCTATCACCTTTTTAGGAAAAAATCTTTTCCATGAAATAGGACTTCAGGTCGAGTCTGGAGACAGGATTGGCCTTGTAGGCCCAAATGGTTCAGGTAAAACAACATTGTTGAGACTTATAGGTGGCGAAATTCTTCCTGACAGTGGGGAGATTAAAAAAAGAAAAGGAATACGGATAGGATACCTTCCTCAAGATGTCCATACTGCATTATCCGGCAAGGTTCTCAAATCTATTCTGGATTCTATACCAGGAAGGGTCAGACTTAGAGATGCGATAATGAAGGCAGAAGAGTCACTGAAAGATATTCAGGACAAAGATAGCCAACTAAAACTGGCAAAGGAGCTTGCAGAACTCCACCAGGAGATAAGTTATCTGAATAGGCAATTTCCTTCCCATGAGGCCGAAAGAATCCTTGCGGGTTTAGGTTTTCAATCCGAGGATTTTGATATTCCAGCTTCCTCCCTGAGCGAAGGATGGAGAATGAGAACAGTGTTGGGGAGTCTTCTTTATCAGAGACCTGAGCTCCTCTTGCTTGATGAACCAACCAATCATCTTGATATCCCGTCTGTCCACTGGTTGGATCAATTCCTTCAAACATATAAGGGCGCTATAATTCTTATATCCCATGACAAGGATTTTTTAAATAGGCAAATAAATCGCATCATAAGCTTTGAACCAGAGGGGTTGAAAAATTACAGCGGAAATTATGATTTTTACCTAAAAGCCAGAGAAGAAGAAAAATCAATTCGCCTGCGGCAGGCCAGAAACCAGGAACAAAAAATAAAAGAGGCCGAGAGATTTATTGAAAGATTTCGGTATAAGGCCACAAAGGCCAGACAGGCTCAAAGCAAGATAAAATTAATCAATAAAATGGAACTCATTGAATCTTACCGCCCTCAAAAGACCATCCATTTCTCTTTTCCTGCTATTCCCAGGAGTGGGAGAGAGGTCGTAGCAATCAAAGGGGTTTCAAAAGGTTTTAATAAAAAAATTGTTTATACTAACATCAATCTCACTGTATTAAGGGGTGAAAGGATAGCCATTATAGGGCCAAATGGTGCTGGTAAAACAACCTTACTCAGGATGATAGCAGGGGAGATTACACCTGACCATGGTGAGATAACACTGGGGCATAAGGCAACCATGGCTTACTTTGCCCAGCATCATCACGACATGCTTAACCCCAGAAAGACAATAGTTGAAGAAGTGAGCCTGGCTGCCCCCAATGAAACAATAGGGTTTGCAAGGACTGTGTGCGGCACTTTTCTCTTTTCAGGCGATGATGTAGACAAGTCAATAGGCATCCTTTCAGGTGGAGAAAAGGCAAGGGTATCGCTTGCGAAATTGCTCGTAAAACCTGGAAACCTTATGTTGATGGATGAACCAACAAATCACCTTGATCTTATATCATCAGAAATTTTAATAGATTCCTTAGCTGATTACAAAGGCACATTAATATTTGTTTCCCATAACCAGTCATTTGTAAACAGATTAGCAACAAAGATCTGGGATATACAAGGTGAAGAAATTGAAGAATACCCTGGCAATCTCAATGAATATTATGATCATCTGGAAAGAATTGCCAAAACTTCACCTGAAGACTCTGATAAGAAACAAAGTCAAGTAGTACCCAGTAGAGATAAAAAATCTCGAAAGGCACAGAAAAAAGAAGCGGCAGAAAAACGCCAGTTGATCAGTGAAACCCTTAAACCCATTCAGGAGAAACTGGTTGTATTAGAAGAGAGGATTTCTGATTTGGAAAAAAGGCAAAAAGAACTGGAAACAATTCTTTCAGACCCAGGCATTTTCGCAGATAAAGATAAAAGCCCATCATTCTTGAATGAATATAGGGAAGTAAAGGAAAAGTTAAGAGAATTGATAGCACGATGGGAATTCGCTCAGGATCAATTGGAATCCGCTAAAAGAGAGTTGGGTATCTAAATATAACGTTAAAGTGTAAGGATCTTCTCCAAATTAGTTGGTCAAGATTAAGGCTTAAATCTTATTTGATTAATGATTTCAGTAGGTATAGCTTTTAAAAGCAACTCCGATAATG
>DAOVDY010000167.1 GCA_030669265.1 Desulfobacteraceae bacterium
AGTCAATCTTGCCCACAGAATATCTGTTGCCCAATGGCTTGGCAGATAAAGGGAGTCAGGAGCCTTTAAGGCACCTAAATATTGGGCTATGCTCATAAATGCGTCTGGATTGACCAGCCTTTCTGGTCTGAGAAATCGGAAAAGCAAATAGAGAATAACAATGAGAATAACAGACATAAGCATGATAATGTCACTGGCCTTCTGAGCAGGAAAAAACCTTACTAATACCATAATCACCATGATGCCTAAGCATGCAGCAATAATGATTAAAGGGAAAGACACATAGATCAGGCTCAGATAATAATTAAGGCCAGCTGAATAAACAACACCATAGGCTATCATCACAGGAAGGCCAAATACAAGTAGCATCCAAGAGCTATCAATTACTGTATAGAAGGAGCGGCTTAAAAATAACTCTGCAAGTGATGCTGGCGAAGAGTAGCATAGTTCTAAGTCCTGAGAGAGATATAGATTAGAAAGGGCAGTTATAATATGACTGAAGATTAACATAGAGAAGAAGGTTAAAAAAACCATGGCGAGGAGATGCCTTGCGAGAATATCACCGATCATCTCCTGGGAAGAAAAATAGGCAAGAACCCTGTAGGTGAAGAAAAACAGAACTAACCAGAATAGGATACCTGTTCCAGCTAAGGTTAGAATTTTTAACCTACTATTACTCTGGGATTTTTTGAGACTATTTTTAAAACCAATAAACCTGGGGGAAATGAGAAGTTTAAATATCCTCACTTGGTTGCCACCCCTCCGGTTATCTTAAGAAATATCTTCTCTAAATCTCCTTCTACCCCCGCCTGTTTCTTGAGATCCTCTGATGTGCCTGATGCCACAATACGGCCATTATCTACAATAGCTATTTGATGACATACCTCCTGAGCCAAAGCCAGTGTGTGGGTTGACATAAACACTGTAGCCCCTTTACTGGCCCATTCTTTAAATATCTCCTTGACCAGTTTGGCTCCTCTTGGATCGAGGCCAACCATCGGTTCATCAACAATAATAACCCTGGGTTCATGTATCATAGCCGAGGCGATTATGAGCCTCTGTTTCATACCGTGTGAATAAGATTCAATAAGCTCATCAGCCCAGTCACTTAACTCGAATAGGTTTAGCAAATATAAAATCTTTTCACCTAACCTATTTCCTGTCATCCCGTATATGCCTGCCTTAAACCTAAGGAACTCTACACCGCTGAGCTTTTCATAGAGAAAGGGCCTATCAGGGATAAAGCCAATAATCTTCTTTACCTTAGACGGTGCCTTTGCGATATCCAATCCATTTATATATATACGGCCCTTTGTAGGCCGCAATACACCTGCCATCATCTTGATAGTAGTTGTCTTTCCAGCCCCGTTTGGTCCTATAAAACCAAAGATAGTTCCTTGCTCAATATGAAGATTCAGGTTATCAACAGCCTTAATGCCGCTATAAATCTTGGTTAGGTTCTCAAATGTAATCATCTCTAAAAAGTGCCTAAAGTTGATGAATTATGAAATCATTAATCTGTTTCCAACTTTCAACTTTTAAATTTTTCTTGCTTTATTCCACTTTCATTTGTAATCTAAAACAGTAAACTTGAGGCTGCCAATCATTCCTACAATCTGGACCTGTTTTTCAATCCCACCCTCGATAAGCTTAATATGGGTGGCGTCAACAGGCATCTGCTTTAGGATTGCATCCATGGAAATCCATCTGTTTATATAGGCCTCGTTCCATGCATGGTAATAAAATTTTCCATCTTTGTAAACCAGACCAACAACGATTCTGGCTGGAATTCCAGCCGCCCGTAATAAGGCGGTCATAATAGTGGCATGCTCATTACAGTCTCCTGTTTTATGGGTAACGATCTCTTTTGCATTTGGAATGGATACCACCGGCACCTTCTCTAAATTTTCAAAAACCCACTCCATGATCATCTGAGCCGCAAGAAAGGGATCAGTAGTTTCCTTAACTATTCCTCTGGCTAAGCTGATTATCTCTGGATCATCAGATTGAATTAACATCTCCGGCCTTAGAGAATATAATAATCTATCCTCTTGACCCTCATAAGGGACAGTATAGGAAGCCGTAAATGGAGGGATTTCTTTTGTTACTGTAAGGACCCTGCCAGTTAAAGATTGCCTTGGCCCATTAACAGGCATAGGTGAAGGTGTCTGATCAAAAAGAACTTTTAGGTACGATAGTTCTCGGGGATTTTTTAGTCTTTGTGCTACTTTTATGGCTGATAATTCATAAAAATTGACCATCTTTGACCTATCTAATCCTAATGGGGCCTTAGCAGGAGTGGATCTTACAAGAGTAAATCCCATAAAACCCTCCTCCTTTAGAGATACCCCTTTTTCATCAAGCCAGAAAACCAGAGGCCTTCCCAAAAAGTTCATTTCCAACCGGAAGGCCTTGTATGGTTTATTATCAATCTCGATGACTTCTTTGGCTACTACCTTAATAACAGCGGGATTAGTTGTCATGGTAACTGGATCAAACACAGGAAAATGATAAGAGTCACCGATCTTAAATGTGCAAGACTTAAAAAACTCTGTCATGCCTGCACTAATCATTGGCTTTGCTGGCAATCTAATTAATTTGGTTTTCTCTTTCCCTTTCTCACCCATGGAGAGGTAAAGATTGTTTCCCTTTATATTGCCGAATATCTTAAACTCAATGAGGTTAGAAGAAAGTGAAAAGTCAAAGCTGTTCAAAAGAAATTTTTCATCTAACTCCGCCCTTGTAGAACTAAGAATCTCCTGTGTTGAGCCCATTAAATTAACAATAAGAAATATTTCCTCGTTTACCTCGAACATGTTGGTAATCTTTTTAACTCTTGTAACGGTATATCCAACCTTGCGCCCTTTTAAAAAGATCTCTTTCCATTCTTCTGAACTGTTTTTTAAGGTGCTTTTCTTATCAATAGGCGTAACATCTATGCTTTTTTGGTTAAAATTTGTCCGCTTTACCAGTTCTACAACAACAAAAAGCCAGAAAAGAACGATCAGAACCCCTAATATCTTATAGATAACGGATCTTTTCATTGCTGTGTTTATTGCGTTTGTTGAGATACTAAGCAGTTAGTAGTAAGTAGCGAGTAATGAGACTAACCCAGAGGATCGAACTCAGGGGCTTCGCTCCAATTGGACTGCCTGCCAGCCACCTGCCCGCTCGTGCCTTGCAATGGCAGGCGGGTCCCTCTCTCAGACCTTGCCCGACGGACGGCAGGCAGGTTGGAGTAATGGAGCTCCATCATTCCATGTAGATAGCATACATTGATTGCTAATAAAATTACCTGATTTTCCCGCCTACATCGGGATAGAAATTCCGATACATTTACTTATAAGGTCTCGGGAATTACCGAGCATCTCCTCAAGGGCATTTTCTCCCAGACCAGTCCCATGGGCTACCATTTGAGCAAATTGGCGGTTCATGAGATCATGAGGGGAATGGGCATCTGAATTTAAAACAAGTTTTGCCCCAAATTCTTTTGCCAATCGAGCTATATATCCATTTGTAAAGCAATGGCCGTGGCGAGCCGATATCTCGAGATACACACCTCTTTCGGCAGCCATCTTAATATCTTCAACAGTTATAAGGC
>DAOVDY010000243.1 GCA_030669265.1 Desulfobacteraceae bacterium
TGCATGATCCTCTCCCACAAAGAGAGAATGGCTGGTGGAGCTGTTGCTGAGGTAGACCCTGATCTTTGTGCTATTTGTTTGACCTGTATCAGGGTATGTCCTTTTAGCGTGCCCCGGATCGATTATGAAAATTCAGTAGCAAAGATCGACCCGGGCGCCTGTCAGGGATGTGGTATTTGCGCCTCCATGTGTCCTAATAACGCAATTCAGGTAAGTCATTTTAAGGATATCCAGATGATTCCTAAATTGATGGCGATATATTAATGTTTATTGTGTTTGTTGGGTTCATAGGGTTCATAGGGTTTTAACACAAAAAACACAACAAACTCAACAAACTCAAGAAGGGGATTGAGAAATGGTGGATTATGAACCAAGAGTAGTGGCCATGCTCTGTAATTACTGTGCCTACAGTGCTGCTGATTTGGCAGGTGTTGGAAGGATTCAGTACCCCACTAATGTCCGCATAGTTTACTATCTATGTACGGGCAAGGTGGAAATTATCCACATCTTAAAGACGTTTGAGGCAGGGGCAGACGCTATATTCGTAGGAGGATGAGAGCCTGGCACATGTAATTTCCTGGAGGGAAATTTGAGGGCCGCGAAAAGGATTGAATATACAAAGAAGCTGTTAGATGAGATCGGGATAGGTAGTGAACGGCTCGAATTTTTTCATATTGCAGCTTCTGAAGCACCGCTGATTGCAGAAACTGCAAAGGAGATGACAGAGCGTGCTAAAAAGCTGGGGCCCAATCCATATAGGATAAGGCTCCAGCAAGAGAGTAAAAAAGATAAGGAGTAATCTATGATCACAGCAGACAGAAAACCTTTTGAGGAGATCAAGGAATCGGTAAAGGATTATAAAAAAATTATGGTTTTGGGCTGCGAGACCTGTGTAGCCATCTGCCAGGCAGGGGGTGAAAAAGAGGTCGAAATTTTGGCGTCGGAGTTGAGACTGGCCTTTGGAAATGAGGGAAATAAGGTCGAAGTCAGTGAAGAACTCGTAGTTCGCCAGTGCGATGATGAGTTTATGGCTGATCCTGCGTTTCTGGAAAAGGTAAAAGAGGCTGACGTTATACTATCCATTGCCTGTGGGGTAGGAGTCCAACATGCATGTAACTTTTTTAACCGCACTATCACGGATAAACCTATACGAGTAATTCCGGGGTTAAATACTACTTTTATGGGTGCCAATATTGATGTTGGCCTGTGGGAAGAACGCTGCCTTGGGTGTGGCGATTGTGTACTGGAAAAGACAGGAGGTATCTGTCCTATTGCAAGGTGTGCTAAAAGCTTACTGAATGGTCCATGCGGAGGATCTTCTAATGGAAAATGCGAGATCAACAAGGAGCTCGATTGTGCCTGGAATCTCATTATTGAGCGACTCGAGGCATTGGGAGACCTGGAAAGAATTAAGCCAGTTGAGATGTATAAAGACTGGAGAGCGAGTTACAGTGGTGGCCCAAGAAAGAGGGTAAGGGAGGATTTAAGGCTATGAAATCTGGAAGCAATCTCGAAAGGCTGTTAGAAAAAGGTGAATTTGTTGTTACCGGCGAGTTAGGGCCTCCAAAAGGTCCGGATATGGATGTGGTTAAAAAGAAAGCGGCCATGCTAAAGGGCAATGTAGATGCAGTCAACATTACTGATAACCAGACGGCCATTGTGCGTATGTCTTCGATTGCAGCGGCAAAAATCCTGATAGACGAAGGACTAGAGCCAAACATGCAGATGGTGGCACGAGACCGAAACAGGATTGCAATGATGTCTGATCTGTTTGGTGCATGTGCCTTTGGAATTAAAAATATGCTCTGCCTATCAGGAGATCATCAATCATTTGGAAATCACCCTGAGGCCAAAAATGTTTTTGATATAGATTCCATCCAGATGATCTATATGGTCAAAACCATGAGGGATGAGAAAAAGGTAGTCTGTGGGGATGAGATAGAAGGCGATTTCAAGATGTTTATTGGGGCGGCATGTAATCCCTTTGCCGATCCATTTCAATACCGGGTTCACAGGCTTGCCAAAAAGGTGGAGGCTGGGGTTGACTTCATTCAAACTCAATGCATCTATGATATGAAGCGGTTTAAAGAATTTATGAAGCAGGCTGTAGATATGGGGTTGCATGAAAAATGTAAGATCTTAGCTGGTGTAACCCCTCTGAAATCTGTAGGTATGGCCCGATATATGGCTGCCAATGTTAGCGGGATTATCATACCAGAAGAAATGATAGACAGACTTAAGGGAGCAGGAAAAGGTAATGTTGCCACTGAAGGGATCAAGATTCTCTGCGAGCAGATGCAAGAACTCAAGGAAACAGAGGGGATTGCTGGAATACACCTGATGGCAATTGAATGGGAACATAGGGTAGCTGAGATTATGGAGATGGCAGGGTTCCTTCCAAGACCGAAACCATAAAAGCTCCTGTCTTTATTATTACGTCTTTTCCTGGCAGTATTGATGGTACTCAAAACCTTCCGTATGTAATATTGGGTGACATTGAAGAGCGGGAAAGTCTGATAATTTATCACTTTCCTGCTCTCTTCATTCTAGGCCGCTCACACCGGCGTTGCCATAAACCTATCCAACCATGGGTGTGGCAATGTAGGAGTAATGGGGTTTTAGAGACAATATTATGGTAATTGTTCAAAATCCTGTGGATTTAAATTTAATGATTCTTTAGGGCATGGATGTCTTTTTTTGCTTATGCCATTAAATATAACTCAGCTTAGTTGTCAAAATTGGGTTATATAGACGGAGCATATGATTCTAAGACCAAGTTGCTATTACC
>DAOVDY010000111.1 GCA_030669265.1 Desulfobacteraceae bacterium
GGCCATCGGCCTTAGACAGGTAATCCTCGGCCATGAGACCGAGAGGGAGGATAAAGACAAGGACGAAAAATAGAGCAAACCATAATAAAAACCTTTTCATATTTACACCTTCATTTATTAGTATCTATTTAGAAGGATTACGTAATGAGAGTCCACATTTTAAGGGAGGAACGTAAAGAATAATCCAGCATTGACACAAATTTTATGAGCCTGCGAACTTACAACTGTAAAAAAAGCTAAAATGAAATCGGCTTTTTAGTAATACTGCTCTATGGGACTATTTCCCTTTTCGTACAATAGATATCAATTGCTTCATTTCAGCCCTCCATTCATCCATTTGTGCCCTGTTTGAGATTATCTTTGAAATTATCTTTAGTGAGTCTGACAGAGAAATGACATATGCTTCTTTTACTTTAATTGAAAAGCCTTTCTTCACATACTCCGCTAACGC
Source organism: Desulfobacteraceae bacterium (assembly GCA_030669265.1). GTDB lineage: Bacteria > Desulfobacterota > DSM-4660 > Desulfatiglandales > B25-G16 > B33-G16. The sequence continues at coordinate 452 of DAOVDY010000111.1, forward strand.
ATGAAAGATAGTTTCAATGAGCTCCTCATCTTCAATGGCTAAATCTATGGTAAAAACTCTATTGTTTATTGATATGTTTACATCCTTTACGTCTTTCATTTCAAGTTTTCCTCCTTATTTTCTGCTATCGCGTGGAAGAGAACAAATATGGAAAACTCCTCGAGGCTAAAGTCATGCCATTACCACAAAAAATAAAACCCCACCTCTCTTTAAATAAGAGGGTTTAACATTTTAGTCTATAATACCCTTGGGTTAAGGGGGAAACCTTTGTTTATTGAAGGATATAAAAATTGGGAACCTTCTTATATTGCAGGTTAAAGGAAATAAAAACTGCCCTGTATTCATCCAACACGTGAGGCAGCAACACCAAAATCAAAGGCCTTTAAATTTGACTCTAAAAATGTCTGTTTTGTTGTCTTAGATATTGTTTCCTTAAGTATATCTTCATCCAAAGGAATAACCTTACTACCAACCAATGCCCCGAGCATAACCATATTCAGGGATAAAGGGTTTCCAGCCTTTTCTGCCAGCTCATCACCATCCAAAGCTATTAACGAGCGAACATTATCTCTTATCAAATCAAGGGACTTATCAATATCAGGATAAACTCCCTGGCCTATTGCTACAGTAAAAGGAGGAAGAGGACGAATATTGGTAATAACTACAGTATCCTTGTTACATTTGTTCAATGCCCTCAATGTCTCCGATGGCTCGAAACCTATCAAAATATCGGCCTCACCTTTTGAAACTATTGGGCTTGTTGCATATCCCATAACAACGGCTGACTCAACAATACCTCCTCTCTGGGCCATTCCATGAATCTCACTTACTACTGCAGGAATCCCGGCAGATAGGCATGCCTCACCAAGCAACCTTGATGCAAGAAGATTTCCCTGACCTCCCACACCAACAAAGACTATTCGTTTGGTTTCCATATTTAACTCCTTTGACAATTGAAAATCGGAAATTAAAAATTGAAAATTTATGCCAACTTTTTTAATGGAAGAATAGCATTCTCAGGACAGACCTGTGCACAAACAGTGCATCCAATACAAAAGACTTCGTTTATCATGGTTTTACCATCATCAATATACATGGCCGGGCATGCCAAAAGATTAATACAGTCAAGATGTTGCTTACATTTATCCTGATTGACATAGAAGGGTCTTGCCTTTTTTGCCTTCTTAATTGCCCTGGCATATAGAGGACAAAGCTCCTTAGATATGATAACCGAGATACCATCAAAATCTTTTGATACTTTTGCTGCCTCAATGCTCTTTTTTACCTGAAGGGGATTAACTACTTGCACATGCTCTACGCCACAACCCCTTACCATTGATTCGATAGAAAGCTGTGTGGTGTCAACACCCATAGGAGTTGTATCTACACCAGGGTGAGGTTGATTTCCTGTCATGGCAGTCGTGCCATTATCAAGGATTACCAATGTAAATTTGTGGTTATTATGAACGGCGTTGATTAGGGCAGGGATACCTGCATGAAAAAAGGTGGAATCCCCGATAAAAGAGACGACCTTCTGATCTGTTGCCTTTGAGATACCACAGGAGGTACCAACTGAAGCACCCATACATATAACGATATCAGCCATAGATAGGGGAGGAAGTACACCCAAAGTATAGCAGCCAATATCTGACGGGTGAACAGCATCCGGCCCGTAAACCTGCTTTATTGCATAGTACATTGCCCTGTGGGGGCAACCAGCACAGAGGTTAGGTGGCCTGCCTGGAAGATCAGGAATACCTGTAACATCTACCACCTCTGGGGAGGTATCAGGCACCCCGAAATAAGAGGCAATAGTTCTTCTTACCATGCCCGGATCAAACTCAAACAGGCGTGAAAAAAGGTCTTTCTCCTTGCCCTTGATAGGGATAACTATCTCCTTAGATTGGGCTATTGATCTGATATCATTTTCCATCACCGGCTCAAGTTCTTCAACTACCAGGACCTTCTCTACCCTGGTGAGGAATTTCACAATCATGTTTTCTGGCATAGGATAAGAAAAACCGAGCCTGAGGATAGTTACCTTATCACCTATTCCAAGATCATTAACAGCATCCTGAACATAACTCAGGCTAACTCCATTTGTGACGATACCCCACTTCCCATTACCAATAATCTGATTATATTCTGAGTTCTCGGATAGCTCTAATGCTTGATCATATTTTTCTACCAGCATTTTATGCAAATTCCTGGAAACAGCAGGAATTGCCACATAATGAAAAGGGTCTTTCTTAAAAAAACCCTTGGACTTGATTTGCCGAATTTGTCCAAATTTGACCATTCCTCTCAGATGATTCAGTCTGGTTGTAGTCCTCAGGACAACTGGTAACTTTAATTGCTCAGAGAGGTCAAAGGCGTCAACAGTCATATCCTTCATCTCCTGTGCATTTTTTGGCTCTATCATGGGGAGTCCGGACAATCTTGCATAGTACCTGTTATCCTGCTCATTCTGGCTTGAAAACATCAATGGATCATCGGCATTTATAATAACCATGCCTGCATTGACACCTAAATAAGCGAGCGTCATGAGGGTATCAGAAGCAACATTCATCCCCACATGTTTCATGGTGCATATGCTTCTCACGCCTGAAATAGCGGCACCTGCTGCAACCTCTAATGCCACCTTTTCGTTAGTGGAATACTCAAAATAGAATCCACCTTCTTTAAACATTGTAAAAAAATTATCCGGTATCTCCGATGATGGAGTCCCCGGATAACAGGTAGCAACAGCAATACCTGCCTCAATAGCACCCCGTGCTATTGCCTCGTTACCTAATAACAACATCTCCTTGTCTGGCGAATCAATAAGTAGTTTATGCATATCTCAACCCGTGCTTAAGGTTAACAATTTTATATATCAGAATTTCTATCAATGGCGGAAAATCAATAAGCATTTTGTAGCAATTGGGGCGAAGTCCCTAAGTTTTTAGCTACAATTTAGCTATTTTTTAACTTTTACCAAACTATGCTGTCAAGAAGGAAATGAAACACTCTTCATATTCGATTATAAAAAAATGGATGTTCATTTTGCTGTAAAGCTCCCTATTCCCTTTCCATAGATTTCTCGTAATTTTGGTTTCTCTATCTTGCCAGTGGGATTCCGTGGTACATCACCAAAGACTATCTTTCGAGGCCTCTTATACCTTGGCAACTCTTGACAAAATTCATTTACTTCATCTTCTGTCATCTCCTTTCCAGGCTTAACTTTGATGATAGCCAATGTAATCTCACCAAGCCGTTCATCAGGTATGCCAATAACCGCAGAATCTTGAATCTTGTCATTATTTGCAAGAAAATCCTCAATCTCTACTGGAAATATATTTTCTCCTCCAGTGATGATAACATCCTTTTTTCTGTCCACCAGCCATATAAAACCATCCTCATCTATTCTGGCCATATCCCCTGTTAAAAGCCAACCCTTAAAAAGGGTGCTGGCTGTTGCCTCAGGATTCTTATAATACTCCTTCATCACCCCAGGCCCCTTTACCATGAGCTCACCGGGTTGTCCTTGAGCAACACTGTTATGGCTTTCATCCACTACCTGGCATTCCCAATCAAAGCCAGGTACACCGATGGCCCCAACCTTGTGGATATTTTCTATTCCCAGATGGACACAACCAGGCCCAGTAGTTTCACTTAAACCATAATTGGTATCATAGTCATGATGTGGAAACACCCTTTTCCAGTTATTTATCAAGCTCGGCGGGACTGGCTGGGCACCAATATGCATTAATCTCCACTGATCTAATGTATAATCAGAAAGTTTTACATCCCCATTTTCTATTGCCATAAGAATATCCTGGGCCCACGGCACCAGCAGCCAGACAATAGTTATCTTCTCTTCTGATACAGCCTCTAAGATCCACTCAGGCCTTACCCCTTTAAGAATGACTGCCTTTGAGCCAACAATAAAACTGCCAAACCAATGCATCTTAGCACCGGTATGATACAGGGGTGGGATTAATAAAAAATTATCCTGATGCGTTTGATTGTGATGTCGATTCTCAATGATACAGGCAGCCTCAAGGTTTCTGTGGGTT
>DAOVDY010000039.1 GCA_030669265.1 Desulfobacteraceae bacterium
TTCACTGCCAAAATGCCCCAATTTCCTTGACAGATCAACAAGATAAGAATAGCCTAATCTCAATTCTGGACGTTCTCATTATTGAGCATTGAGGTTTTTTCCTTGATTCTGTTCCTATGACAGCAGGATATTATTGATGCGTGTATATGAATAAAAAAAATAAATGGAGAATTAATTAATATATGTGGAACCGTGAGCTAAAAGAGCTGGAAAGAAGAAGAAATATCGCCCGTCAGATGGGGGGTGAAAAAAACATTGCCAAGCAACACGAAATCGGAAGAATGACTGTCAGGGAGCGGATAGATGCCTTAGTTGATAAGGGTTCATTCCTTGAAAGGGGTATCCTTGCAGGAGTTCCGGCCAACGATAAAGATGAGAAAGACAGGCTTATTAGCCTTATTCCATGCCCCTTTGTAATGGGTATAGCAAAGATAGACGGCCGCCGGGTCACTTTACATGGAGATGATTTCACTATAAGGGGTGCCTCTGTTGGAAGAATGTATAAGGCCAAGGGGGCATATTTTCTAAAGATGGCTCGTAGCTTAAGGCTTCCTATAGTAAGATTGTTAGAAGGTGCTGGTGGTTCAATCAAAGAAATTTTAGAGATAGGATATACCGAGCTCCCAAGCTCAGGAGATGAATGCACCCAAAATCGTGTCGAGGTGATGTCTGAGGTACCGGTAGTTTCTGCGGGCTTTGGGTCCGTAGCAGGTTTAGGTGCCATGTACATGGTCCAGAGCCATTTTTCTGTTATGGTAAAGAAACAGGCACATGTATTTGTTGGGGGGCCACCTTTGGTTAAATCTGCCTTTGGGGAAGATATCAGCAAAGAAGAGCTTGGAGGATACAAACTACATACACGTCTTACAGGTGTTGTAGATAACGAGGCTGAAGATGAAAATCATGCTCTGGAGCAAGTTAAGAAATTCCTATCATATCTTCCATCAAATGTCTGGGAAATGCCGAAACGCCAGCATGGTGACAAAGATGATCCAAAGCGCCGAGACGAAGGACTCCTCTCCATTATTCCCAGGGATGTTAAAAAACCTTACGACATACGAAAAATCTTAAGCCTTGTACTGGATCGTGGTTCCATCTTCGAGATTGGAAAGTACCAGGGCCAATCACAAGTTACAGCACTGGCCCGCCTGAATGGTTACCCGGTTGGTGTACTAGCAAATGATCCAAGATTCATGGCAGGTTCATTTAATTACGACGTTGCAGAAAAGTTTACACGGTTTATAGATATGTGCGACACCTTCCATTTACCGATAGTCAATCTTTCGGATCAACCTGGATTTACAATTGGGAAAAAGGCCGAGGAATACGGAACTATCCGTAAGGGAGTGAGGGCAAGTTTTGCCATAGTGCAGGCCACAATCCCGCTTGCAGTTGTATATTTGAGGAAATGTTTTGGTGTGGCTGGAGGAGCGCAGAAAAGCGGCATTCGTTTAAGCTGGCGTTATGCTTGGCCTTCAGCAGTGTGGGGCAATATACCAGTAGAAGGAGGTGTCTATGCAGCGCATCGGGCAGAAATAGAGGCAGCAGACGATCCAGAAGCCTATCTCCGTGACTTGCAAGACACATACCGAGCAATTCAATCACCTTTCCGGACCGCTGAGGCCTTTGGCATTGAAGACATCATCGATCCCAGGGATACAAGACCCCTTTTATGTGACTGGGTGGAAATGGCCTATGAGATTGAAAAAAACAACCCGGGAATAAAAAAGAGGGGTATGCGGTGTTGATAACGAATAAAATGGGGCAAACCTTTACTATTAACTAAAATCTCATTTTATATTCTAAATGGTTTAGATTTTTCCCTGTATTTCTAATCTGCATGAGGAATGGGGTAGAGCATACGTAAGAGATGAAACATTTATGCAAACAGAAGCTTAACAATATTAAACTGAATCTTACTTGCCACATAACATGATTACGATTCGAGAAATGCCCTGTAGCCCTTATATGTCATATAGATATCCCCTTTGTGGGCGATCTCGAATGGTGAATGCATAGAAAGAACTGGAGGACCGCAGTCAATAATCTCCATGCCATATGTGGCAAGGAATTTTGCCACTGTCCCACCACCACCTTCATCTATCTTTCCAAGCTCTCCTGTCTGCCACACCACCTTCTTTTTATTAAATAGGTTTCGAAGCCATCCAACATACTCGGCATTTGCATCACTTGCACCATATTTACCTCCTGCACCTGTAAATTTTGTCATGCATATACCATAGCCGAGTCGTGCAGCATTTCTCTTTTCATGGACATCCTGAAAATCTGGATCAAGGGCACCATTTACATCTCCTGAAAGAGCCCTTGAATTCATGAGAATTTTGTGGATTTCGTGGTAAAGGGGTTCTTTGCCGTGAGCGACCATGAGATCGGCGAGGACGCTTTCTAAAAACCTGGATTTGGCCCCTGTTGCGCCATCACTACCAATCTCTTCTTTATCAACGAATAGAACCATGGCTGTTTTCTGTGGATTCTTAATATCAATTATTGCTTTAAGACTGGTAAACACGCAGGAGCGATCATCATGGCCATAGGCGCCGGTCAGGCCTCTGTCCCAACCAACATCTCGTGCCACTCCAGCAGGAACAACCTCAAGTTCAGCACTTATCAAATCCTCCTCAACAAGGCCGAATTTCTCGTTCAAGAGGTTTAGGATTGCCAGCTTGAACCTATCTTTTGTGTCTTTATCCCCAAAAGGGATAGAGCCGACCATCAGATTAAGCTTTTCTCCAACAAAGGCGTCAGAAACCTTTTTATCAGTCTGTACCTTTTTTGCTAAATGGGGAAGGATATCAGATACAGTAAATACAGGGTCGGAATTATCCTCACCAACAACAATATCTAAGGAACTACCGTCTGAACGGATTACTTTTCCATGAATTGCAAGGGGTCTGGTGAGCCATTGGAATTTTTTTATACCGCCATAGTAATGAGTTTTCATGAATGCGAGATCAAGTTCCTCGTAAAGTGGATTTTGTTTAAGGTCGAGCCGAGGAGAATCAAGATGGCTGACAATAAGGTTAATGCCTTCATTTATAGGTTTCTTACCAGATATAGAGAGGGCAATTAATTTTTGCTGAAATGTCTTCATTAGCTTTATAGGGTGTCTGCTTGGAGGATTTGGAGAGAAACCATTTTCAAGGGCAATCTCAGAAATTATTTTAACAGCCTCCCTTTCTGTCTTTGCCTTATTTAAGAAGCTTTGATACTCCTTATCAAAACCGAAAACCTGCTCTTTTTCTTTTTTATCTGCTGCATCCCAAACAAGCTTGGGTTTAGAGATTAATTTTTCACTTATTCTTTTTATCTCCGCTTTTTTCATAATTTTCTCCGTTTGTTTTTAGGCTACCTATAATCTGATTGATATTGCTGACCTTTTCTTTTAAACAGTAATCAGTAAGGTCCCGCACTATATCGATTGCTGTCTTTGGATTGATGAAGTTTGCTGTGCCTACTTGGATGGCACTTGCCCCAACAATAATAAATTCGAGGGCATCTTGGTAGTCCATAATGCCACCCACGCCGATCACAGGAATTTTTACATTTGTAACAACCTTATGAACGAGATAGAGGGCCATCGGTTTAATGGCAGGGCCAGAAAGGCCCCCTATTATGTTCGTTAGTTTGGGTTGTCTGGTAGCTACATCTACAGCCATACCCAGAAATGTATTTGTGACTGATATGGCCTGTGCACCGGCAGATTCTACTGCCTTAGCTATAATGGATACATCTGTTACATTGGGTGTTAATTTGACTATAACAGGTTTGGTTGTATTTTTTACTACCTGATCCGTTACCCTCGCTGCAGCATCTGGATCTGTTCCAAAGGCCATTCCACCTTTCTCGACATTAGGGCACGATATATTTATCTCTATAGCAGCAATTCTGTCAACACTTTCTATCCTTTTGGCCATCTCAGCATATTCCTTAATGGAATGACCGTATATATTGGTGATGATAGGGGTTTTAATTTTAACAAGGGATGGGAGTTTTTCTTCTATAAAGGTCTCTATCCCAATATTAGCGAGCCCGATTGCATTCAGGAGACCACACGGTGTCTCTATAATCCTCGGAGGTGGATTGCCAGGCATTGGTTGTATGGACAGGCCCTTGACAATTATGACCCCCAGAAGGGAGGGATCATAAAAAGGGATCAATTCATTACCATATCCAAAGGTTCCAGAGGCGGTAATAACTGGATTTTTTATCTTTAAGCCGCCTATATTTACTGATAAGTCAGGCTGAGAAACCATTTACATAACCTGCCAGTCAATCATTTCGGATGAAAACACAGGTCCGTCCTGACACACATAATAATATGGTTTGTTTTTGTTATTATTTGCTTTAACAGCGCAACCCTGGCATATTCCGAGACTACATGCCATGTGGCCTTCCAAGGAGACATAACACCTTAGATTGGAGGCAATAGCCATTTGAGCAACTTTTTTTAGCATAAGAATTGGACCACATGCATAAATTACTGGTTTGCTATTCAATTCTCGATCTAGATACTCATCCAGTAGGTCGGTGACAATCCCTGTGATACCCAATGAGCCATCCTCTGTTGTGAGAGAAAGATCGATATTCAAATCTTTTAGTTCATTGATAAGAATAACTTCCTGAGATGTGGTAAAACCAAGAAACATTGTAATTTTCTGTTTCTGAACTTTATTTAAAGACTGAGCTAAGAAAAATAGGGGTGCTACACCCATGCCACCAGCTATAAGCAAGGTTTTTTCATGTGGTTTGGAAATAGTGAAACCGTTTCCCAATGGCCCAATCACTGAAATAGAATCGTCTTCTTTTAAACAAGAGAGAAGCAGTGTTCCCTTTCCAACTATCTTATATAGGAGCATCAACTGATTTTTATCCTGAATTCTGTGTATTGAAAAGGGCCTTCGTAAAAGTGGGTCTTTTGTGGTTCTGCCTAAATGGACCATCAAAAATTGACCCGGCTTAGCAAGTGAGGCCAGATTGTCAGATCGAAATCCCATAAGCCAGGTGTCTTTTCCTATCTGACGATTAAATTTTATGGATACTGTTTCTTCTAACACCTCGTTCATAAAAAAACTCGAAACTTGAAAAAATGTTGATTTGAGAGAAATAGGGAATACTCAAACTATAATAACATATTTACAATGATTAGTTAGATTTGCATTTCTTTGAATTCTTGAAAAAGGGAATCGTTGGATGGACCAGGGAAAAATACCTTGGTCGTGCATCCTCCTTTGAACAAAAAAAGTGATAATCTTAGGGTAAAAAAGGGTAATTAGGCCAGATTGCTTCGTGATGCAGATTGAATTATTTACCGCTGCTTCCTCCCGGATCTGACGGGGTTCATAATCATCTGTCACACGAGGTCCGACCTCCTCTCTTACTAAAAGAATTAACCACAATTCTTGTTTCTCAGTAAGGATCTTCGACCCCGCATGAGCGGATTTCGGGATACAGGGCACCGCTAACTCCCCGTCTAGCACGACCAAGGGATATTTATGGTATGAAAATATTAGGTATAATCGGCTCTTTCCTTTAACTCTCGTCCAACCTTGAAAAATGGGAGTTTTTTGCCCTCAACACTTATAATTTTGCCTGTCTTCGGGTTTCTTCCATCGTAACCGTCATATTTTTTGATCTTGAAGCTTCCCAATCCTCGAATTTCGATTCTACTATTGCGTACGAGCGACTTCTCCATTTCTTTGAAAATAGTATTTACTACATCTTCTGCTGTTTTAATTGTAAGATTCTCTTTTTTTGCTAATTTCTCTACCAACTGGGATTTATTCATGATGCCCCCTTAACCACCTAGGATAAAAATCAAAAGAATAGAGCCTTTATTTTTGATATATTCTATACTTAATACATATAATCAAGTCAAGATAAAATGCCTATCCCGCTTTTCTATGGAGTAATTTTGAATTCTATCGTCTTTAGCAATTTACCCTCTGGACCAAGAACATCCACATGCCAGTCTCCAATCTCATGCATTTGAATTATTTTCGAACTATAGGTGCGCCAGCTGTAGGTATTTATTGCTAGGTTTACCTTGGCCCTCTCAGTATCGCCGAAATACCAGACATGACTAATCTCAGTAGGGCTATGAGCACCAATGATAGTCGTAAAGCAGTATAGCTTGCCCAATGAGGCCTTGAAGGTATTTCCAGCATTTACAGGCTCCCGATCAACTACATCAGCACAGATAGCAGCTACTGCCACTTTGAAAGAGGCAGATTCTTGGGCCTTGCTTGATACTACCGGCGATAATGGAATTGCAATGAGAATGGCCAGAACAAGAAGAAAATAAAGTATTCTTTTCATGATAATTCTCCTCTCCTTGAAAAATTAAATAAGCATAAAGGATTGTCTTTAGTGAAGTTCATACTACAATCTAAAAGAAATACTTACCTTATTTATATATACTACTATAGATACTTTTTAAATTGAAATATTTCAACATAATAAAAAAATGATAGAATTTCAAAAGAATCACTATTAATAGACAGATAAACTTTTTATTATCGAAGAAAATATCATTCCGAGCACGAAATATTATGGAGAAAGCAAAACTTGGCTGCCAAATCGCTCAGATAGCGCTGAAGAGAGTGCTTCTACAGTTTCCTGGTCAGAGAGTTCTACCATGAGTTCACCCACTTCTCCTACCACTAATCGACCATGTGCTTCTACTACTGCTACCACGTCTGATGGCTCCACTGTCCACCAACCACGAGTG
>DAOVDY010000156.1 GCA_030669265.1 Desulfobacteraceae bacterium
CCAATTTGGCCCGGTTATCATGTTTGGTTTAGGGGGAATATTTGTTGAGGTTTTAAAAGATGTTTCCTTCAGGGTAGCCCCGCTTGCAGCGGAAGATATTGATGAAATGGTCAAAGAAATAAAAGGGTATAAAATCCTAACTGGAATAAGAGGAGAGAAGCCATGTGATATTGCGGCTATAAAAGATATTCTTGCCAGGCTCTCTGAGATTGTCATTGATAACCCTGAAATTACAGAGATCGATTTAAACCCGGTGATTGTCCATGAAAAGGGTGCATCCATTGTGGACTCCCGGGTAATTCTTGGATGAAATTAGCCGCAGACCCGCCTGCCGGATGGCGGGCAGGTTCACACAGATGGGCGCAGATAGGTTTAAATACAAAGAAAAATCAGCGATAATCAGCGTAAATCTGTGGCTTAAATTAGGAAGGAGTTAAAGAATGGACTTTGAATGTATTATTTATGAAAAGGATGAAGGGATTGCCACAATCAAACTGAATAGACCACAGGTATTGAATGCCATGAACAAGCAGCTCTGGCTCGATTTTCAGGTAGCTTTAGATGATGTGAAGAATGATCCTGAAATAAAGGTCTTGATTATCACAGGAGAGGGAAGGGCATTTTCCACTGGGGCGGATCTTAAGGATTCAAAGGACAGGAGTATAGAGGACTATCGAGACTACCTTGTTGAGCTTCAGGAAACCTCAAGAAAGATTATCCGTTTTGAAAAGCCAATAATAGCAGCGATCAATGGGTATGCATTAGGATCAGGCTATGAGCTGGCCCTTGCATGTGATATCCGTTTAGCTGCAGAAGAGGCAAAGATTGGCTCCCCAGAGGCCCGAGTTACATCCTCAGTTACCGGAGGAGCAATGAGATTGGTGCAGGATCTGATAGGCCCTGGAAAGGCCAAAGAGCTTCTATTTACCTCAGAATATATCGATGGGAAGGAAGCTGAAAGAATAGGTCTGGTTAATAAGGCTGTTCCCCTGAATCAGCTTATGGAAAAAACAAAAGAAATGGCCAAAAAAATTGCAGAAAATTCTGCCTTTTCTATTAAAATAATTAAAAAAGGTCTTAATATGGCAAGGGGTGAGGTGAGCCTTGAGGCATTAATGGACTTTGAGATTGAGGCCTGTTTGGCCTGCGTGTTTACAAAAGAACGGCAGGAATCTCTCAAGGAATTCGAGGAAAGAAAGAAGTGAAGGATGCAGATAAACACAGATTATCAAGATTTCTTAAATATAAAGAAGTAATAGAATAATTATCTGCGGGTATCTGCGAAAATCTGCGGCCTAATTTATTCAAACCAAATAATTCGACTGGACCCTTTGCCTATATTACTCACTTTACCTTTTTGCGCAGCCAGAAACAGGGTCTGGCCTTGTGCCTGCATATCAGTTAAGCACCAATCAATATCCCCAGTCGTCCATGCCGGAGAAAGCCTTTGGCCTTCTTCTATTCGGTAAACTATCAGGAGGGATTTAGTATAGACCTTAAAATTGACTACATGTTCTATTAATGGTATATTTTTTATGGCTAAAATCTCTCTTTTTCCATCTCCGTCAATATCTGTTATCAGGAGTCTGGTGTTAAAGGCGATCCTGGGTGGTGGCTCTCCAGGTTCGGCATCTCCTAAGTTGATGGCATTATTGGTACCTCCGAGATGTTTATCTCCCCTCCATAGGATGTCACCCTGTTTGTCCCAGACATAAAGCCTGGACTCCTCTCCTAAACCAATCCATTCAGGATCTCCATCCTTATCTGTGTCAAAAAGGGCTAAGGTATAAAACTGAACTTCTTTGAGTTCAGGCAACTGCTCCCTCTTTGTGAATTTTTCTTCTTTTTCATAATTCATAATATATATCCTGCCGCTAAAGAACTCATCAACCTTGGAGTTCTTAAAAAGCAGTAATGCTTTGCCTGAGACAGGGTCCTTTACTGCCTGCATGTGACCTGTCCGGCGATTAAGCCTTTTAAACTTTCCATCCCATTGTAAAACAGTGCTCCGGGCCCTTATGCCATAGCGGCTTACCAGATAGATCTCTGCCATGCCATCATTATCAATATCGCCGGCGCTAACTTTAAGAAAATCCTCCCCAAAGCCTGCCTTTAGAGTATCCTTGAGCACAAAGGATGCCCCTTGCCTTGCATAGAGGAGCAATTTTTTCCTTCCTAAAACAAGTAACTCTACCCCTGCCTTGCCATCCAGGTCTCCCATATCAAAGGCCATAACAGACATACCTACTGAGATCTTACCTGTTGGCTTGAATCCCTGGTATTCCCTGGTAGGCTTAAAGAGAAGACCCTTTTCTATGGCCTTTGGCCCCTGCTTATCGCTCTCTATTTGGGAAAAGATACCCTTTGTTGTCCGGGGTTTTGGTAAAACAGCGGCCTTTTCTGCTACTTTTCTGCCAGGCTTGCCCGCCGTGTTTTTGGCGGGTTTACCCGCCGTTTGTTTGGAGGGCTTGCCCGCCGTTCTTCTGGCGGGCAGTATTTCCTTTCCTTGTATACGTGCTCTTAATTGATAGGCTATATCAGACAATTGTGGAATTAATTGATCTTCATCCACTGCCTTAGATATTCTTGTCAATTTGGATCCATCTTTGTCTACCTCAAGAAGGGATAGATCCAGGCTATAGCCGCCACCAATGGCTGTGATGCTGCCAAAGATAGCATAATCTGCCTTAAGAACCCTGGCCACTTCCTCTGCCCTTTCTTTAGCTACTATCCCTTCTTTTTCCTTTTTACCCAAAAGTGGAATATATTTCTCATCAGGTATAATCTCTATATCCCTATCTGAGATACGGGAGATAAGCATCCTTTTAATTCCCTGACCAAGATATGCCTTAGATTGATCAGCATAGGTAGCCAGTGGAAAAAGCACAAGACTCTTAGTGGATGCGTAGGCCGGCACAGGGAGGGAGATAATAAGGGATAATAAAAAAATGGCTATGATTTTACTGGAGGTAATACAGCTTTTTCTGGACATAGAATAGATGGTAAGGAAAAGTTTACTCAAAGTCAAACTTAAAAACCCGGGGCTTAATTAAAACCCCGGGTTTTTTTACTAAAACTGACTAAACATACATCTTAGAAGTTAATCTGCCACTTTGTTCCAAAGTAGCTAACATCACCGAGCTTCTCGTCAGGATCACCAGTCACCTTTAAATCACCGTAATCGACTGAGCCATATTCAGGAACGAGATAAACACCTTTTGCCAGTGTAATAACAGCCTGGACATAGTAAGTGTTGAACTCGGTCTCTGCTTTTAAACCAGCATGCTCAATCTCATAGCTGACCATACCATAACCGGCTTCAAGTTTAATCATATCACTTGCCTTATATCCCAAAACTACCAAAGCGCCCGTAGAATCAGAATCTTCTACAACGTTATCAATAAAAATTGCGCTTGCAGATGGATTACCTTTTTCCATGAGCAAACCAAAATTTCCAGGATTCGTTGCCATATAGGCATTACCAGCAATAGAAAATGGGCCGGTAGCATACTTGGCCATGACTCCAAATATGTTGGAATCGATGCTATAGCTTGTTTCAGTAGTACCACTTATAACTACATCGTCGTGGGTATTCATTGCACCTAAAACCTTTAGTGCAAGTGGCCCAGCTTTAAAGCTATAGCATAACTCTATCTTGGGGATTGAGGTGTCAGTATCATCAACTGGTAAATCCTGAGCTGATACCACCTTAGGCTGTACCAAAGCAACCTGAAAGCCTGCCATCTTTAACTTAATCTGGGCAGTCCTGCCATCATAAATGCC
>DAOVDY010000117.1 GCA_030669265.1 Desulfobacteraceae bacterium
GGTTTCAGCTTTGCAGCCATGTCCAGGACATGCTTGTGCATAAACTGGTCGTTAGGGTGGGCCCGACTGTATTCAAGGGCCTTTTCAAAATCGAGTTCTCTCTCGGGGATGCATGCAAACCATCCAACCCCCTTTTCAGTACCCTTCCTCTCGAGTTTGTATTTCATCAGATCATTCTGTGCCAATTCATCACCGTCCTTTGCCATTCAATTTTATTGTCCAAAAACAATAGTTTAGTTACAGGGAATCGGTTTGGCAAATCTTTTTCGAAGGCGTTCACAGGTTCTATGTTTATCGTTCTGGTTAACCTTTCTTTCATCTTGCTCGTAGGATGGTTCGGATTTGTGAAGTGTGCCCAAAATCTCTCGTATGTGACTCCACAAGATAGAATCACCTTTGTGATCAAACTGGCAGCTTTGGCGTCCAGAGGCGGCGCTAAACCCTGAGCCCGTGTTGTGAGTCGATTCAAAATTATTTGGAGTAAAGTTCTTTAATATTAATTGCATCATGCCTCTTGTTGAAATTTCATAGCTTCTTTCTAATGATTTTTGATATAATTTAATGGATTTCTCATGCAGGCGGTGGCTCATATCAGAGGTCCCCTTATCCTTACGATGCAAATGCTCCCCTTGTCAGGGCAAGGGCCGTATTGAAGGATATTTTGGAAATGGCCAAAGAAACCAAAGCGTTGGAGGAAAAATTAATCAGGTTGATAAAGCTGAAAAGAAGCTTCTTAAGAAAAAGCGGGAGACTGCATAACTAAAACTAATCCCTGGCCTGGTCAACTCGCTCCCTGATGCAAGCCACCAGCGTCTCAAGCTTTCTTGCCTTCAATTGCAACAGGAAGCCCAGGCCAACATATGTTTTCATATTCATTGGGAGTAACCTCACAGAGTTTCAGATAACCGTTTTCTGATCCATTATCTATCTTCTCTGACATCATTCCACCCCCTGTTTTTTATAATACTTATGGATGCAAAAAATCACCACAAGGGAAAATGGCAGCAAGAATATTGCTGGGGTATATGGAGGTGCATATGTCCCCAAAAAGCCTTGGGCTGTATTAAACCACCCACCATCCTCACCGCCAGGTATAGATTCAGTAATCATGGCAAAGATATCTGTACCCGCTATTATCCATATCAGGATGCTGCCCATTATCACCTTTGCTAATTGATGGATCTCTTGAATATTTTTAACCCCTGACAGATAAAATATCCCTGCAAATAGTACAATAAGGCCGCCCCATCCACCTCTAAACCCGTCATTGGGTATCTCCAGGGCACCAAGGCTATACTCACTACCTCCTAGTGTTACGACTAAGTCCGCTATTCCAAAAGCTAGAGAAAATAGACCTAGGATCAAGAAATATATGAAATACAAGTCATTACTTTTTTCTAATGTGTTCTGTTTTGTCATCTTATACCACCCCCATTAATATCCATAGTAGATGTAGTAGGCCGCCCCATGTAAAGACCACAACCAAAAGAACGGCCAAACTTCCAAGAAATGCCTTTCCTCCTTCTCTGAGCATCATTGCAAATGTGGCGATGCAAGGGAAATATATTGAGACCAGCACCACCGCGCTTATCATCTGATATTTTGTCATCTCAATAGCACTAAGCTGCGCAACCGCCAGGTCCTTTCTCAAAAACGCAGCCACCAATGGGCCTGCGGTCTCTTTGGGCACACCAAACCAACCCTCAAACATGGGTGCTAAAATATTACCGAGCCAATCTATGGTTCCTGCCAGATACAGGACATTTACCAGCAAACTTCCAAGAATTACAAATGGAACAGCCACCTTCAAAAAACCACTTGTCCTCATCCATACCTTTCTACTAATATTACGGGACATGGGTTTTTGGTATGGAGGTACGTCCATTAGGATCTCTGGAGTCTTACCTGGGACAATCTTGTTCAATATGTAACCAAATATGAAATATCCTGCGATCAGGTAGAGCATAACAAACCCTATAGACCCTGGAATCACATCCTGCATAATCCCGATCTGGGCGCCACATGGAATAAATAGAGCGAGAAGAGTCATCATCATAAATCGTTGTTTCTTTGTTTCTAGAATTCTTGTCGCGCCAACAGCTGGTACGTTACACCCAAGGGCAAGGATCGACGGCACAATAGCGTATCCATGGAGACCAATCTTGTGCAAGACAGTATCAATAAGCACTGCAAGCCTTGGCATGTATCCTATATCTTCCAACAGGGCAAGCATGAGATAAAAGATAAATATCGCTGGTAAAACCACGCCAACAGGGACAAATAGCCCTGAGCTCAATGCACCAAATGACTCAAAACAGTTATCCGATGCCGTAAGCACACCGTTTTCGAGGTGTCCTACATCTACTATCAAGGCATAGAGCCAGTTTCCCAGCCCTCCAGGGAAGACTGTCTGCAACCATGGCAGCCAGTGTTCATCAAATATTTTGACCAAAAAGCCATCTGTAAAGAATCCTGCAAACGAGCCAAATACACTCCAAAACCCGTACAATACAGCGATAGCAAACGGTATACCGGTTGCAGGTTTCACCGTGAAATCTCCGATGGCATCTTTTAGTGTGTGTTGGTATTCCCCAAATGTTACAATCTCTTTTGATATCCCCTCAATTAATGTCCAACGTTCATCAGGTGTGTTAACTTTATGTTTTATACCTTCTGTCCTCTCAACAATATCTTCCACCTTAACTGGCGTTGCATCTCCCAACCTAGAGGCTAGAGTAGAGATACCTTCACCGCTTATTCCAACTGTTGGTACTACTGGTATCCTAAGGATTTGTTCTAACTTTTTGGCATCAATATCGATGCTTTTATCTATCGCCACATCCCACATATTAAGTGCAATGACTACAGGAAATCCTTGCTCAATGATCTCCAACGCCAGATATAGACCTCGCTCTACCTTGGAGGCGTCAATAATGCACATCACCTTTGACCCTTTGCTTTCATGCAGCATTTTTACTGCAACTTCCTCGGCCTTATCTTTAGGTTCCAAAGAAAATGTCCCCGGCACATCGATGATTTCAATGTCTTTACCCTCTAAGCGCATATAACCCTTTGTGTAGTCAACAGTTGTCCCTGGATAATTTGATTCAATGATATTTGCACCAGTTAACCTGTTAAAAAATACACTCTTGCCAACATTTGGGTTACCCATTAGTAAGGTTTTCATCCATCTACCTCCACAATGATTTTATCCGCGATGCCTATCCCTAATGAGATATCGGCTTCGTCAACTACTACTACGACAGGCCCTTTTAGCGGTTCTTTAGTTAGCATCTTTATCTTTTTGCCAACCCTGATACCCATGCCTGCAACTCGTGTTCTAACGCCCTCCTGAATATTGGCTACTACACCCTCTTCTTCATAGGCCATTTCATCTAATCTTTTTTGCACCTAGCACCTCCTTTCATCTTATTTTTGTACTATAATTTTTTTTGCCATCCCTCTACCAATGGCAATAGTGCTACCATTAATCTCAAGAACTACTGGACCACGATTAGAAGATACCATCCTAACAGTACTTCCTTCAGATATTCCGTGGAGCAATAATTTTTGTCTGAGGCCTTGCCCCCCTTCTATAGCCACAATCCTTGCTAGTTCTCTGGATTTTAGGGCAGTTAAAATCATCAAGAGACCTCCCCTATATACTTTATTCTGGCAGATTTTGGCAGTATCTGATTTAATGATAAGCATGTTGTAACTTTAATGACTACAGTATTCACGGATTCCTCCTAATTGTGATTGATAGTCATTCTCAATAAAAAATCAAAAAATTTACCCTTTGTCAAGCCGTTTTACCACACATTCTTTGCAATACCCTCTTATGCCTAATCTGTGTTCCACTTGTTTAAACTCATACCTTTCGCAGATTTGAGTTTGTAACTCTTCCAACCTGTCATCCTTAAATTCAATGATCTTACCGCACCCCAGGCACACCATATGATCGTGGTGTTCAAAACCAAATGTGCGCTCATAACTTACCCTGCCTTGACACCGAAGTGTCTCAATGATAAGCCCACATTCAACCAGTAGAGGTATAGTCCTGTAAACAGTGGCACGGGAAACCTTTTTGTTGTGCTTGTGTATACTCTCATATAATTCATCTGCATTAAAATGCTTCTTAGCAGAAAGTACCTCCCTCAAAATTACCATTCTCTCAGGAGTAGACTTTAATCCCTCTCTTTTTAAGTGCTCTCTAAATTTCTTTTCTGCTTTGTTCATTTTTTATCCTATTGCGTTGTAACTGATTCTCAATCTCAATTATAATATTTATTATTATATCCTATGGCGTCATTTTTCGGTTGGATTGTTTTTCATTTAACCTTGTCAAGAGTGTGAGTACCGACTTTTTGCTACGGCTAAGATACGCTGTTTCATTTGCTCTGTACGGATCAACCGGCGATCCGCGCTGGGCAATGATGCA
>DAOVDY010000227.1 GCA_030669265.1 Desulfobacteraceae bacterium
TTGTAGACATCAAGGCAGTCTATCAGGTGTACATTGAAGCCCATTGTCCTTAACTGGCTGGCCAGATAGAGTAAACCTAATGGTTTTGCCCACAGGTCATAGGCTGCAAAATCATATACCCAGGGATTAATAAGAATTACCGTCGGTTTCATCTAGTGTTTATTGTGTTTATTGTTTTTGTTGAGTTTATAGGGGTCATAGGGTTACTAAGTTTTTAGCATAATAAAAACAATAAACACAACAAACTCAAGAAACCCAACAAACATTATCTAAATTTGAGGGAGAGCCTTTATGAGGGCAGTTGTACAGCGGGTAAAGACGGCCAAGGTCATAGTTGATGGTGAGGTTGTTGGAGAAATTGGCAAGGGTGTGTTAATCTTTCTGGGTGTTGGAGTAGAGGACACTATCGATGATGCGAATTATCTGGCTTCTAAGATAGTTCACCTGCGAATCTTTGGCGATGATGAGGGAAAAATGAATCTATCACTCGTGGAGACAGATGGTGAGGCGCTTGTTGTATCACAGTTTACCCTCTGGGGGGACTGCAAAAAGGGCAGAAGACCTTCTTTTATTCGAGCAGCTGATCCCACAGTTGCAAATGATTTATACCAAAAATTCATTCTTTTTCTTAAGGGAAAAGGTGTTCAAGTCGCTGAAGGAAAATTTCAGGAGATGATGGATGTCCATCTTGTTAACGATGGACCTGTCACTCTGTTACTTGATAGTGCCAAAAATTTTTAGCTAAGGAAGGTTTCATATTATGGAATACAACAAAGAGACGGTACAGGAAAAAACAGATGAATTGGGCATTCCAGAAAAACTGGATAAGAAGAAGAAAGTGCCAAGATTAGCTATATATAAGTGGCTCCTTTTTCTTTTTATCGCTATCTATTTTGTTTTAACATTTTACCGCATTCCCCTTTTAACTGAATTGGGGAGGTATCTTATTGTAGAACATAAGCCTGAGAAGGCTAATTTGATTGTCTGCCTTGCTGGGAAAAATGTAGAAAGATCTCTTGCAGTGGTCGATGCCTACAGAAAAGGGCTTGCACCCTATATCTTTATGGCAAAAAAGAATAAGCCAGATGGGTTTGATTACCTTATAAAAAGAGTAAGGAGTTATCCTACTGATTTCGATCTATTTACAGTTATTACAGAAGGCTTTGAAATTCCTGAGAAAGCCATTCTATCCCCAGACGATAGGGTTAGCAACACCCTGGATGAGGCACGATTAGTACACAAATTTGTGCTGGATAGGGGGTTTAAATCAATAATAGTGATAACATCACTCACCCATTCTCGCCGGGCCTGGCTGACCTTTAAGAAGGTTTTCAAGGATGATGACATCAAGATAATCTCGCTTCCATCCCATTATCAACTGTTTAATCCAAAAGATTGGTGGACAAAACGAAAATACACCAAAGACCTTATCTTTGAATACCAGAAGTTGATCTATTATAAGATTGCCTATCTTATTTGATAAAGTTAGTTGTTCATGGTCCGTTGTTTGTTGGAAGGAAAAATAAGGGTGAATCTCTTAGGAAGGCAGCTTCCAGTTCTGAATGAAAAAGTATTGCTCTTTGTTTACTTTGACCTTGACAAAGAAGAGTCGAGCTGTTAGCTACCTGTGGGATATAATTGTACTTTAAGGTGTCATGTACTAACGATTATTGAAGACAGAAAGGAGGAGATGGTAAGAATATGAAAAAAATTATAGGCCAGATCGTTTTCTTCACACTAATTATGACAAGTGTTTCTTTTGCAAACACCTATGATCTTGAGCTCAATGTAGGCCACTCAGTTCTTGAAGCACGATTTAATGCTACGCTGCCTCTTGACGAAGACTTTTTAACAACTGGTATTGGTGTCATTTACAACGACGATGATTACAAAATAGTCGATGTAAAATTGGCCTTGGGTGGTGAAGCATTTTTGCCCGAATTGACTTTTAACTTGGGTTTTAAGGGTTTGCTGGGAAACATGGAAAAAGGCTATAAAGACGGTGATCTGATGGCGGTAGGCTTTCTATTGTTAGGAAAGTATGCCATTCCCGAAATCATTTTGCCTATACCTGTAGATGTTTCAGTAGGTTTCACTTTTGCCCCGGATCCTCTTTGTTTTTCAGATTCGGAAAAGTATTTGGAATTTAGAACCAGTCTTGATTTTCATATTATTAAGAGTGGAATAATTACCCTTGGATATAGATACATCAAGGCTTATTTTGACAACAACTACGGACAGTGGGATATGTCAGATGGGACTTTGTTTATTGGGTATCGGATGTTGTATTAGTAATATTCAGAAATTGAGGCACAAACTTTTTTTGGGAAGACCTCCTCACGTGGTAGTTTGATTTGTTAATAGCCTTGGTCTTTTCAGCAGTAATGTTCTTTCTTTACATGTCAGTTGATTTGAGGGTGGCTATTTCGGCTTTACCCACTGTATATTGATTAACCGTGAAGATTATCAATCCATCTCACAGTCTTCTCCTGCATTGAAAGAGGAACTTTCTATCAATCAAATACCTTGATTTTTATCCAAAAACAGATTATAGTACAACAAATCAATAAAGGCTTGCCTTTAATGGCAAGTCTGTTTCATTCTGAGGGAAAGATCTATTTGTCAAAATGTCAAAGGTGGCATCCTGAAGTTTGGAAATATGAGAATCTATGTGAAAGGAGGGTGTCACTATGGCTAAGGGAACTGTAAAGTGGTTTAACGACCGCAAAGGCTTTGGCTTTATTGAGCAAGAAGATGGTTCGGATGTATTTGTTCATCACTCGGGGATCAATGCAACCGGCTTCAAGTCTCTCAATGAAGGCGATCAGGTTACTTTTGACATAGAGCAGGGGGAAAAAGGCCCTGCTGCAGTAAATGTCACTGTAGTTTAGCTCATTGTGGTAAGCAAAAAGGGCATTCCATACATGTATGATGGAATGCCCTTA
>DAOVDY010000051.1 GCA_030669265.1 Desulfobacteraceae bacterium
AGCAGACATTACCGAGCAAAAGCAGGCAGAGGAGACCCTAAAGCAGGAGAGAGACAAACTTCAAGATGCTCTTGCCGAGGTAAAAACATTGAGTGGTTTGCTACCCATCTGCGCTAACTGTAAAAAGATACGAGATGATAAAGGATATTGGAATCAGATTGAAGTTTATATCCGTGATCACTCTGAAGCTGACTTCAGCCATAGCATCTGTCCAGAATGTGCAAAAAAACTTTATCCAGAATTCTACAAGGGTGATTAGATTTCAAGATAGCTGCTATATAAGTAATAATTGGAATGCCACAAAACTTATGACTGCTATAAGCCTATTCCGCTTAGGACCCACTTGAAAATTTCACAATGCGATCACTAATCAGAAGTTCTCCCGACTTTTGAGAATATTGATTAATTCATCAAACCTTGAATTACTTGTTATTTCATGTTTTGTTCTGTAATCTTCAATAAAATCAGACAAGGTCTCGATAAATACTTTGGCAAGCTATACTTTTAACTGGGGCAATCAATCACAATACGTTGTGAATTTTAAAAAATGCCTATAACTTGTTGACAGCATTGGTTGTGCAGTATAATCCTGATAAAGCCAATCTAATTATACTGGAAAATCACGATCTAAACCCATAATATCTGGTGTTATATGACGAAATTTCCATATGTTTAAATTATACTACAATAATGTATATATTCCTAGCCTAAAAATAGTGCATTTTTTTTGCGTTATACCTAAAGAAAAGCGTGCAAGACAAGGTGTCTCTTCTTAAGGCATCTCCTTAAATCTTTATGGGAGGGAAATTTTAGATTTATGGAGGTTGTTCATGTACCGCTTAAGTCCACGTGATGTGAGAGAAAGCTTGAAATGCTTGAAGATGAGATTAACGCTCTGCCACCACTTGGCAGGGTAAAAAAGATGAAAATGAGAAGCAAAATTAGAAGACAAATTAATCGGCTTTCAGGGTTAAAAAATCCGACTGCAGAGAAGTTCCTGCCTGACGTTATTTTTAGCCAGGAAAATAAGGCCGCACCTATATTGCAATACCAGGAAGGAGAGAAGAATGACATCATCTCTTGGTGAAAAAGCAAGCATGAAGGAAAAGGGACTACGGTATTACCTTTTGATCATTGAATTCTTAGTTGTGGTCATACCTTTTGTTATTCTTTTCTACATTTTTTACACAGAGAACGCCTTCTTGGAGTCTTCCCAGATGATCCTTATCGCCTTAACGCTCCTTCTCATTCTAGCTGGTTTACTTATCCTCCGGCAGATTTTCGATAGATTCTCTCTGGTTGCGATCTCGCTCAAGAAGGCCGAGGGGGGTGAGAAGGCATTAGTAAGGGTGCAGCAAGATACGGCCGAATTGCAGGAGATCGCAGGCTCCTTTAACAATCTCATGAACAGATTAGAGGAGACAACCAGTGAGTTACAATACAGGGTCTTCGAGCTGTTTACCATCAAAGAGCTTACTGAAGTGGCGAGCAGAAGTTTAGATATTGAGGAGTTGCTGAATATGCTGCTAGAAAAAACCATGGCTGTTTCTAAGGCACAAATCGGTTCAGTGCTCATGGTAGAATCCGATAAAAACCGGTTTCGTGTGGTAACCACCAGGGGGTTGGAGCCGGGACCTAGAAAGAGCTCTTACATAAACATCAACGACACTCTGCTGCAGCATATCGTATCTGAGAAAAAACCTCTCCTCGTGCAGGACATTGAGTCCGATCCACGGACCCGCAAAGTGAACGACCTTAAATACGGAGCACCTTCTTTCTTGAGTATGCCGATTTTCATAAGGGAAGCCCTGATAGGGGTCTTGAATCTTTCCCATAAGCAGACCCAGCAAGTCTTTGATTCACACGATGAGCACATTGTATCCATCATGATCGGTGAGATCGGCTTTGCCTTGGAAAATGCCCACCTCCACTTACAGGTCGTGGAACATGTGAAGAACCTTCAACAGGCGACAGTTGAAATGACAAACGCCAATGATCAATTGCGACAGGAGATCACTGAGAGAAAACAGCTAGAGGTGGAGATAGAAGATGCCAATAAATTTTTAAAAAATATCCTTGACAGCTCTTCCTCTATTTCCATCGTCTCTACCGATCTCGAGCAGAATATTCTGTTCTGGAATAAGGGAGCTGAGAACATATTCGGGTACAAGGCAGAAGAGATAGTTGGTCGACAAAAAATAGATATACTATACACAGATGACGAAACGAAAGAGATAGTTAATGAAATCAGATCACTGATTGTGAAAGATAAAAAGAATATGAATAAGGAGGTGAAAGAGATCACAAGAGAGGGGCGTACCCTTTGGGTCAATTTGAATTTAACCCCAAGCCTTGATGAAAGAGGCAATGTGATGGGAATCTTGGGTATCGGAGAAGACATCACTGAGCGGAAGAAGATGGATGAGTCGCTTCGGGAGAGCGAGGAGAAATATCGTACCATCCTCGAGAGTATTGAGGAAGGCTACTTTGAGGTTGGCCTTACCGGGAACTTCACCTTTCTCAACGACGCATTGTGTAAAATATCTGGATACACCCGTGATGAGCTACTGGGTATGAACAACCGACAGTATACCGCTCCAGAGACTGCCAAAAAGATGTATCAGATCTTTAACCAAGTCTACCGGACAGGAAAACTTGCACGAGTAATGGACTATGAAATCATTACAAAAGATAGAAGTACAAAAATCCTCGAGATGTCTGCATACCTTATACGAGGCTCGGAAGGTGAGCCCATTGGGTTCCGGGGTGTGGTGCGCGATGTCACCGAGCGCAAGGGGGCAGAGGAGGAAAAGAAGACACTTGAAGCCCAGCTCCAATACGCCCAAAGGATGGAAGCTCTCGGTACTTTAGCAGGGGGAATTGCCCATAACTTCAACAATCTGCTTATGGGTATTCAGGGAAATAACTCCCTAATGCTTTTAGGAGCAGACTCCACGCATCCGCATTACGAAAACCTCAAGAGAATTGAAAAACTTGTTGATAGCGCATCCAAACTGACAAAACAGCTCCTGGGGTATGCGAGAAAAGGGCGGTATGAGATGAAGGTCCTCAGTGTAAACCGCGTAATAGAAGAGACCTCTGAGACCTTTAGCACGACCAAAAAGGATATCACCGTTCACCGTGAGCTCGCAGATAATTTACACGGCGTACACGCAGACCAGGGCCAGATTGAGCAGGTCCTGTGGAACCTCTATGTGAACGCCGCAGATGCCATGTCAGCAGGGGGAGAGCTCTTCTTGAAAACCGGGAATGTTACCTCTCGAGATATGAAGGACAAGCCTTATAAGGTAAAACCGGGAAACTATGTCCTGGTAATGGTGAAAGATACCGGTACAGGCATGGACAGAAAGACCATGGAGCGAATCTTTGAGCCGTTCTTCACCACAAAGGGTCTCGCCAAAGGCACTGGCCTCGGGCTCGCCTCTGTGTATGGCATGGTAAAGGCACATGGCGGATACATCGATGTAGAGTCGAAAAAGGGACGAGGGGCCACCTTCAGCATTTACCTCCCTGCATCAGAAAAGCGGATCCCGGAGAAAAAGGTAACCCAGGGGAAAATAGAAAAGGGTCATGAGACACTTCTGTTAGTTGATGATGAAGAGATGATTCTCGAGGTCAGTCGGGAGATACTGGAGACTTTAGGTTATACAGTGATCCAGGCCCAAGGAGGCAAGGAGGCCATCGATCTCTACAGAGCACACAAGGATAATATCGATATGGTTATCTTGGATATGATTATGCCGGACATGGGTGGAGGAGAAACCTATGACCAGCTGAAAGCGATCAACCCTGAGTTGAAGGCTCTCCTTTCAAGTGGCTACAGCATTGATGGCCAGGCAAAAGAGATATTGGAGCGAGGGTGTGATAGGTTTATCCAGAAACCATTTAATATGAAAGAGCTGTCCGGAAAGATACGGGAGATTTTGGATAAGAAATGATATTATTAATTTCTATTTTCAGTGAAAAGAGGGACATCCTATAGGATCCACCTGAAAATTTCACAATACGATCACTAGTCAGAAGTTATCCCGGCCTTTGAGAATATCGATTACTTCATCTAATAATAACCTCACCTTTGCCTATAAAAAAAATCAAAACCAGACCTGTGATATTTTGCCAATACCTTCAATCTCCATAGATTATCCTTCTTGGATTATTCTTTATGGATAAGATGCAGAATGCCATAAAAAGTCAACCCGTACCCCTCATTTTTTGTATATCGTACCAGCTCTTATGTAATTTATGGGATATATCTTTCTTTCGCAAAAGGAGCAAGGCCGAGCTATTCCTTTTTATGAATTACAGTTTTTCAAATAAGGAGAGAGAAGGACACATTCATGAATGGGCTACTACCCAGAAGGAGGGAAGCATCACTTAAGTTTGCAGAAAGGCCTGAACTATCAAAGATCATTGACAGGAAAATTCATATCTTTTCCGCCTCCTCTTTACTCATTTTAAAGGTATGTTCTTCTCCAGGAAATACCCCGTCTTCTACCTCTTTTTTGTACTCTTTCAGGGCATCAATTATCATTGGTCCTAATTTGATATACTGCTTTACAAATTTTGGGGTGAACCGCTCAAAAAGGCCCACAGTGTCATGGTAGACAAGAACCTGACCATCACAATCCTTACCAGCGCCAATCCCTATGGTGGGGATTCTCAGTTCCCTGGTAATCCTTGAAGCCAATATCTCCGGAATACACTCCATAACAACCATAAAGGCCCCAGCCTTTTCTAAATCTTTGGCAGAATTGATCAAATTTCGTGCACTTTCTGCATCCTTTCCCTGAACCTTGAAACCACTTAACTGGGTTGCTGTTTGAGGAGTGAGGCCAATATGGGTGCACACAGGAATGCCTGCAGTAACAATTGCCTTAACCACAGGGGCAACCTCACTGCCACCTTCAAGCTTCACAGCGTCACATTCACCCTCTTTTATAAATCGGCCGGCATTTTCAATGGCCTTCTCAATACCTGTCTGGTACGACATGAAAGGCATATCCCCTATCACAAAGGCATACGTAGTACCCCTGGTTACCGCCTTTGTGTGGTGAATCATCTCTTCCATGGTTACAGGCACTGTGGAGGTGTATCCAAGAACTACCATTCCCAGCGAATCTCCAACCAAGATAGTGTCAATGCCTGCCTTGTCTACCATCTGAGCAGTTGGGTAATCATAGGCAGTCAACATTGTTATTTTACTTCCCTTTTCCTTTTTAGCCATAAGGTCAGAAATGGTTATCTTTTTTCTTTCCATCATACCCTCCGTTACAAAGACCTTTCTCGTGGAAGAATCTTTCTCTTATTGTTGAAAAAATTCAAGCAAATTATTTGTCGAACTTATAGATACTATTTCTGATTAGTCAACAGTTATTTCCCTTGACGGTCTTATTTTGCCGGAAGTAATATAACACCCTATTATTGGGGGTAGATATTCAGCCACTAAGACCGCAAGGCACCAAGATTAGCGAATTTTTTTTCATATTTTCTTGCAATGAGTTCTTGCATTTCAGATAAGGAGAAAAACTCAAATCTATCCTTCCCGCCTACCTTGCCTGGAGGCGAAGCCGATGGCGAGCAAGTCTATTCTTTGTGTCTTGGTGCCCCTGGCCCAGACCTGGCATGCAATGCTTAGCTATATTATATGATATAAATAGATACTATAGAAATTGCAATATATGCGAAGGCGCTCGCGCCAGGGCAGGCTTTGTGGCTACCTGAACAGTTACTCCGTTACTTCTTATACCATTTTCAGGCTCGACTAAGCCTTCTCTCTTAGCTATGCGTTGGACTCGCCATCATCTCTTCATCGAATCTCGGAGGTCCGACGTTCTTCTTTAAGTTCATCTCCTGCATTTCCTGCTTATCCTGGGGTGCCAAGAAACTCGATCTTTATTTTGCCTGATATTACATCATCAACGGTGAGCTTATCTCGCTTGAGATAGTCATTACCAAATTCCTTGTCTATCTTGCCTTCCTCAAACAACTGGGCAGTAATATATGCCCGCAGGCGTCTCTTATCTATTTTATTGACTGGTGTCAGGGGCCAGCCTGCAACCTCTATTACTCTCTCCGGCCATTGGAAAACACCAATCCCTTGCTCTTTCATATGCTGCTGAACTTTATCAAGGGTAACTGATTC
>DAOVDY010000235.1 GCA_030669265.1 Desulfobacteraceae bacterium
GGCAAGGATATTGCTACCTATGTTAAGGCCCATCAAGGGCTAATAATAGTGACAATCATCCTAACAGCCTTATCAGCCCTTCTTTTTGTAGTACCTGCCTACCTTCTTCAACCCTTTATTGACGAAGGAATGAAAAAGGCAGGTGATCCTGTTGAATGGAGGATTCCCTGGCTAACCTTTGGATCTAACTGGTCTTTTGAGAGAACGGAACTGGTTCTAGTAAGCGGGATCTCACCAACTAGCTTGCTCGTTCTTCTTACTAGTATCGCATTCCTTTCTGTGATCCTTAAATCAATTACCATTTACTTAAGCGAGATTGCAGCAACAGCCTTCTCAAACAGGGCAATTAAAACTTTACGGGTTGATCTGGCAGAAAAGTTTATCACGCTACCCTTAACATTTTATCATAAACGCAAGATTGGTGAGCTTATTGCACGGGCAACAGCAGACCTGGCAGTAATGCAGGGTTTTATAAGCATTATCATTATTGGTCTTGTGCAGCACCCCCTATCAGCAGCTGTGTTTCTTGTCTATCTCCTCTTGATGAATTATAAACTTACCATACTGGCTATCATTGTTGCCCCTTTAATTGTTGGTCTGGTCAGGCTTTTTGGCCGTAAGGTTAAAAAACATTCTATGAGGGTACAGGATGCAACAGCAGATATAACATCAAGCTATCAGGAGATTCTCTTATTAATCAAGGTTATAAAGGGATTCTGCAGGGGCGAATATGAATCCGATAGGTTTAGGAAGCTTGCTGATAATCTCTATAAAAACGTTATGCACTGGAGTAGATGGCAGCTTGGTATTGGACCCATGATGGATTCAAGTGTCTTCTTGATCCTCCCTGTTGTGTTAGTAATAGGAAAGGTCTCCTTTCATCATACCTTAGGAGAACTTATTGCAATGCTCTATGCATTTGCCCGGGTTTACTCTCCTGTTAAAAATCTGGCCAGGATAAATAATAATTTGAGGACACTTCAGGGTGCGACCAGAAGGGTCTTTGATATAATGCATACAGTGCCAAGTATACAGGATAAGCCAGAAGCAAGGGTGATGCCGAGACTAAAGGATAAAATAGAATTTTCTCATGTTGATTTCTGCTATGAACCAGGAAAATTAATCTTAAGTGACATCTCTTTTACAGTTAATGCAGGTAAGATGGTAGCATTTGTTGGTTCAACTGGGGCAGGCAAAAGCACCCTCATGGATCTCATTCCCCGTTTCTATGATATTCAGTCTGGCTCTATAACCATTGATGGAATGGATATTAAGGATGCAACGCTGGATTCCTTGCGAGGGCAAATTGCTACAGTAAGCCAAGAGAGTCTCCTTTTTCATGACACCATTGCCAATAATATTAATTATAATGGAATCCATTATAATAAAGAACAAATTGAAAAGGCAGCCAAAACAGCCCAGGCCCATGATTTTATCATGTCCTTTCCAGCTCAATATGAAACAATTGTCGGCGATAGAGGAACACTGCTTTCTGGTGGACAGAGACAGAGAATCGCAATAGCAAGGGCTATTCTTAAAGATCCGGCTATCATGATTCTTGATGAGCCTGCCTCAGCGCTTGATCCAGAAAGTGAGCTTCTTATCCAGGGGGCCATAGAAAATTTTCTTGGACAGAGGACTGTTTTTATTGTATCCCATCGTCTGAATACAATCAGAAGGGCTGATATGATCTACGTTCTAGAGGGGGGCAAAATTGTCGAATCAGGCACTCATGAGAAACTTATTGCTGCAAATGGCAGATACAAGAACCTCTTTGATATCCAGTTCAGGCGGTAATTCCCATAGTGCTTGACTGTCTTCTGTAAGCTTCAATGACTGGTATTCCTATCTCTTGCCTCTAAGAGCTTTTTTAATATCCAGATATGTGTCCTTAATCCAGCGTGACACCTTCTCAATAACTGTTCTGTTGAAATACTCTCTGTCTTGTTCGAGTATATTCTCATACTTGCCATCATATTTCAATTTTACCCAGGCATTAAAATCAAATTTCCTTGCAAGATTATAGAGATAATGATTTATAGGCGCAAAACCCGATTTCCTAATAACAGCCACACCAAAGTCTATAACATAGGGTCTGAGTCCTTCTACGACGAGAAGGTTGTCCTTCTTCTTAAGGTCAGTATGCGCTACACCTGACTTGTGTAGATCTTTTATCAAATTCAAGAGAGATTCGAAGAACATGTCACGGTCTGTAATCCGAGCCCTATATCTCGGAATCGCATCAATGAATTCGAGCACTAAGTAACGCCCATCGAGAAGGCCGTAACAGCGCGGTACACCAGAGACTCCAGATATCTTGGAATAAACCCTGTACTCATTGCGTAACATCGCCCGGCGGATGATTCTGCCTAATCCCCACCCCGTAGGAGCCTTAAGAATGAGACGTCGGCCTTTGTCTTCATACAGATAGACATGTCCCTGGTAACCACAACTAAAAATGTTCGATCTGGTTTGAATGCACTCCTTGATCCACTCAAGGAGCTCGTTTTCTACAATGTTATCCATATCTCTGAACATCGGTTCAACTGGAGGATTTAATGCAGTCCAAGGGAAAGGAAAAAAAGCCAAAATAGTAGAAACAGGGCAATAATAGGCTCTCCGTTTTGCCGCAGACTTTGTAGAAACGACCACCTTCCACCTCGTGCGGTCCGATAATGGCTAATGCGTGGAATAAGCGCCCGTGTTTCTTTACGCCATTGCTCCCAATCCTTTTTAAACATACTATGAAGGTTTTCATCCTCTCGATGGATGGCATGAGGATAAAAGATGAGCAAGATGACTATCAACAGCGGGAGGCTCCACCATAAGCT
>DAOVDY010000168.1 GCA_030669265.1 Desulfobacteraceae bacterium
TATTGGATAGTTCTTCTTCAACAATTCTGGTAGCGCCTCTTAAAATTGTTACTCTTTCAGGTGTAACCTCCCCGATCACTCTTGTAGCCAGTGCAGGGCCAGGAAAAGGAGGCCGGTTAAATATCTCCTTTGGTAGGCCAATTGCTTTAGCGACCTTTCTAATCGCTGATTTGCGCAGTTGAATTAATGGCTCTAAAATATTGTACCCATACATTTCCTCTGGATCAATCCCAATCTGCTCAAGGATATTATGCTGCCTTTTAATCCCAGCAACAGTTTCTTCTATATCGGTGTAGTTAGTGCCTTGCAGGAGATATTTTGCACCAGTGTCTTTCACTAACTGAGCAAAGATATCTTTATAAAATGAGCTGGTGATAGCCTCTCTTTTCTCTTCTGGGTCGGTGAGGCCTTTTAATGCCTCAAAAAAGGTTTTTTCGGCATCTGCAATTTCTACAGTTACTCCTAAATCCTTAAATAATGAGATAATATATTCAGGTTCTCCCTCCCTCATCAGAGCATTATCAATGAAATATGTCTTGAATCGATCGCCTAATGCCCTATGTCCAAGGATGGTTACAACTGATGAGTCAACACCGCCAGATAGTGCATTGATAGCCAGCCCATCACCTACAGTTGAGGAAATCTCTTCAATCTTTTCTGCGATGAATTTCTCAGTATCTAATTCTTCTAAGGTAATTTCCCTGATCTCCATAGTACCTCCATATTTTAAAGACAATCTGGCGCTGCTTAAAATTGGATGTTAGCAAACCTTCTCATAATGTGCTACAGGTATTACAACTGGTGGCGCTACAAGAACTGCAGGAAGACCCCTTTGAGCTTGAGAATTCCCCCTCACTCTTATGGCTGAAGGTAGAAAGAAGTTTCTTGACATTTTTTCCTGTGCAGAGAGGGCAAACCACTTCTTGATCACCCAAGACTATGGTCTCAAAGCCCTCGTCGCATTCCATGCAATGGTATTCAAAAATAGGCATAGTGTCGGAATCTCCTTAATACGCCTAAGGCGCATTAAAATATTTTTTTATAACAATCGATTCAATATAACAATTAATCCAAAATTGTCAAAAATTATTAAGCGGTTAGTCCTTATTAACAATTTTCACAGCAGGTGCAGCTAAAATACTCTTTTCGCTTGACATATAGCTAAATTATGCATTATGGTTTTTCATCCTAATGGCCCGGCTCTATTTGCGGGTTGGCTTTGCTCTGAAGGATAGTTTCCTTTGCCAGAGTGGCGACCTGAGGTTTGGGACCATGGAAGAAAGTTTTTTGAAAGGAGGTTAGCACTATGGCAGAAGGAACGGTAAAGTGGTTTAGTGATAAGAAGGGATTTGGCTTCATCGAGCAGGAAGACGGCAATGACTTATTCGTACACTATTCCTCAATCGACTCATCTGGATTCAAGACACTCGCTGAAGGTGAGCGAGTGAGCTTTGAGGTGGAAGAGACAGACCGAGGACCTAAGGCCAAGAACGTCAAAAGGCTTTAGTTTACTAAACTGCGGTTATAAGGGGAATCTTGTTGAGATAAAACATGATACCCCTTATAATTTAGCAACCCAATCAGGAAGGTTTTTGTCCTCTCTGCCCAGAAGAGGAAGCCTGTCATTTTAAAATCTTCTTTCTAGGAGAAATCCTTTTTCTTGTAATTCCTTAAAGATTTGGTTTCCATGCTCTAAATCATCAATTTACATGTTGACTACGACGTAAAAATGTCCAATTTTAATGTTATAGGTAACTATAAGTGATGGCCTTAAAGTGCCTTTAAATCCTGTTTCTAAATTGAGAGGTAGGATCTTTAAGAAAATATGAACAGAAAATGGACAGCCTGTGGAATATGAGTATGGAACATTACTGTCTATGGGAGGCCGCTTAACCTTAAAAAGGAGGTTACCAGTATGGAAGAAAGCCATGATGCTTACAAAAGGGAATATAGAAAAGTTACTATCAGAACCATAGATGGCTCCACGATATTAGGAAAAGTAAATATCGGTATAAAGGATAGAGTATCTGACATATTCACTAAAACAGAAAATCCGTTTATTGTTTTATTTGATGTGGAACACAAAGACATTGCAGGGAAGGTTCTCTTTGTTAATAGAAACAATATTGTGTGGGTTGAACCAGAAGATTAGTGATTAATAAAATGCCATTTCTCATATAGAGAGGTAGGTCTTATCTTCTTTCTCCTATACCCAATTCCCTTTTTGCTTTGATAGGTGGGATTATGGAGTCACATTTTTTATTTTAACGGATTATATGTGGTCTATAACGGGTCACTGTGTTTGAGGGATTTATAGAATGTTTTTTGAATAATACTCTGTAAAATATTATACATAAAAACGTATCTTATCATTAAAGGGGAAAAACATGCGTTTTGAAGAGAGCTTCACGAATTTTATCCTTCGCCATCAGGAGAGGCATAATCGTACCTATCATTTCTTGGTTTTGATGGATGCTTTAATCAGTGCAGCTAAGCACATCCAGCACTACTATCTGACGGGTGCCTTAAGAGGGAATTTGGGATTGGCTGGCGAAGTAAATATACAAGGCGAGGATGTCATGCGTATGGATCAAATTGCCCATGAGATTACTATTCATTATTTGAGGAGTACCGGGCGAGTGATACATGCAGTCAGTGAAGAAGCGGAAGAAGTCATTGAGATGGACACTAAAGGTGGGCGCTATTTTGTATATTTCGATCCTCTTGATGGTTCATCAAATGTGTCCCATGGACTGCCGGTCGGTTTTCTATTTGGCATTGCCAAGCGAAACCTGGATGGACCCGAGAATGGTCATTTGCGGGCCGGAAAAGATTATAGAGCGGCCGGCATGTTTGTGATCCCCACCGGCACGTTCACCCTTGCACTTCTGGACTCTGGTACCTGGCGATTCCATATCGATGAGACCATGAGCTTTGTCAAACCCTTTCGCATGATGCTTCCGGAAAATAGCAAGACCTGGGAGCTGTCATTCAATGAGGCTAACCGATGCACCTTTTCTAAGAGGGTTCAAAACTGGATTGCAGAAAAGGAAAGAAAATACGCCTTCAGATACCTTGGCGCCCTGGCTGGAGATTTCCATAGGATTCTTTCCAACGGTGGTATGTTTATGTATCCTGCCATTGTTAATCACCCAAAACCTGAAAAAAATCGCCCGCAGGGGAAATTGCGCCTCATGTATGAGGCAGCCGTTGTGGCATTCATGTGCCGTGAGGCCGGTGGCGATGCTGTTGATGAAACAGGTACCCCGATTCTCGAAATTCAACCAGAGAACCACCACCAACGGACCGCCCTCTATGTGGGTTCTAAGCTACTTGTGGACGAAATCGCCCAGATCCTGCAAAGTTAGGATAAGTATAGGGATTTTAAAATATCACGAGATGGTGTATGGTTAGTTTTTGTGAAATTCCCTTTAAAAGAAAGGAGTAGAGCGATGGATGTTTTTAAGGCTATTAAAGAAAGAAGAAGTTACCGGAATTTTTTACCTGATTCAATCAGTGAGGAGACTATTGAAAAGATTCTTGAAGCTGCCATCTGGGCGCCTTCTCCCTTAAATACCCAGCCCTGGGAATTT
>DAOVDY010000092.1 GCA_030669265.1 Desulfobacteraceae bacterium
ATTCAAGGAGACAATGCCTTAGAGATCTATGTGATGTGTGAGATTCCCAGCAATGTGATTTCTGCAGAAAGCTTTGCAGATATCTTTGATGGATTCTCTATTGGGTCAAATGACCTCACCCAGTTGACCCTGGGCCTTGACAGAGACAGTGACCTGGTCTCCCACATATTTGATGAGAGAAACGATGCAGTCAAGGCACTGGTAAAAAATGTGATTTCAGTTGCAAAAAAAAGGGGGAAAAAGATAGGGATCTGTGGTCAGGCACCCAGTGATTTTCCAGAATTTGCAACCTTCCTTGTGGAATGTGGCATTGACTCAATAAGTCTTATCCCTGACACCGTGGTGAAAACACGGCTTGCCATTGCGGAAAAAGAGAAGGAGATGGGGGAAACTGGATGAAAGGTAGGAAATAGAAAGTGACGAGAAGAATTGTTATTACAGGCATGGGAGCGGTAACTCCCTTGGGTGTTGGTGTAGAGGAAAGCTGGAAAAAGTTATGCGCTGGAGAGTCTGGAATCAAAAATGTTACCCAATTTGATGCCTCTTCTTTGAAATGTCAGGTAGCAGGTGAAATACGGGACTTTGTAGCAGAAGATTTTTTAAGACGAAAAAAGATCAGGAGAGCCGATCGCTTTGTACATTTCCTTCTAGCAGCAACCAAGATGGCTATAGAAGACAGTCAATTAATAATCTCCCCTGATGATGAATATAGGGCAGGGATATTAGCTGCTACTGCGATTGGATCATGTAAAACCTTTGAAACAAACCACGAACTCATCGTACAAGGGCGCATGGAAAAAGTTACCCCATACACGATAATCAATCTTTCCGCTAACACTGCTGCTGGTGAGATGGCAGTTATGTGTGGGGCTCGAGGGACTCACCACTTTCTTCAAGAGGCCTGTTCAGCAGGAACAAATGCAATAGGTCTTGGATTCAGAGCAATTAAGCATAGAGAGGCTGAAGTAATGATTGTGGGTGGATCTGACGCTGGTATCAGCCCTACCTTAATGGCGAGCCTTGATAATCTCGGTGCAATAGCGACCTCATGGAATGACCAACCTCAGAGAGCAAGCAGACCCTTTGAAAAAAAGAGAAATGGCTTTGTAACCAGTGAGGGCTCAGGGGTCCTCATATTGGAGGAGCTTGAGCATGCAAAGGCCCGAGGAGCAAAAATTTATGCAGAAATAGTGGGCTACGGCTCAACCTGTGATGCCTATCATGCAGTTGCTCCCCTGCCAAGCGGAGAAAGTGCGGTTAAATGTATGGAACTCAGCATTGAAGAAGCTGGTATTACGCCAGAGCAAATAGAGCATATCAACGCCCATGGAACATCCACCATGGCAAATGATGAAACAGAAACCGTTGCAATAAAGAAGCTATTTGGACAGAGAGCAAAAGAAATCATGATCAGTGCTAATAAATCAATGATAGGCCATATGTGGGGAGCTGCTGGTGCTGTAGAAGGGATCTTTACAGCAAAAACCTTACAAGAAGGTTTAATACCTCCAACCATTAATCTGGATGAGCCTGACCCCAAATGTGATTTAGATTATGTTCCTCATCAAGCTAGAAGGTCGAATATAACATTTGCCCTTTCAAATTCATTTGGCTTCGGAGGCATAAACGCAAGTATTGTTTTAAAGAAATATGATTAAATCTTCTTTTCTAACCCATTCTCAATAGAAACCTATAACTAAAATCCTTGACATAAATTTCTTTATTTCTTAACTTCCCTTTATACTGCGTATTAATTGACCTACTCACTGATAACTAATTAAAAAAAGGGGAGCAACATGGAAATTAGCGTAAATTTAGCCACTAACAAGAAGGAGAAACCAACCGATGAATCCAAACTTGGCTTTGGTCAAATATTTACCGATCATATGCTCCTTATCGACCATGATACCAATAGAGGTTGGTATAACGCCAGGATAGAGCCATATGGAGCACTCAAGCTTGATCCGGCTGCTGTTTGTCTCCACTATGGGCAAGAAATATTTGAGGGCCTTAAGGCCTATTACGGCAAAGATAAAGGCATATACCTCTTTAGAGTCAACGATAATTTTAAGAGACTCAATTATTCGGCAAGAAGGGTATGTATGCCAGAGCTCGATATTGAGCTCGCTATGAAAGCCCTAAAAAAGCTGATCCTCATCGACAGGGAGTGGATCCCTAAAACTCGCGGAACCTCCCTCTACATCAGGCCTACAATGATTGCAACCGAACCATTCTTAGGTGTTCGACCAGCACGTAGATATCTATTTTATATTATTCTAGGACCTGTTGGATCTTACTATCCTGAGGGACTGAATCCAGTCAAAATTTACGTAGAGAGTAAATACGTGAGGGCTATTTCCGGCGGTACTGGAGAGGCCAAAACAGGAGGCAACTATGCAGCCAGCTTGCTCGCAGCAGAAGAGGCCAAAAAAAAGGGTTTCACCCAGGTTCTCTGGTTAGATGGATGTGAAAAGATGTGGGTAGAAGAGGTGGGAACCATGAATATGTTTTTTGTTATAGATGATGAGGTTATAACAGCACCTTTGACAGGAAGTATTTTAGGGGGTATCACCAGAGATTCTGTAATCAAAATAGTCAGGGATTGGGGCTTGAAGATAAAAGAAAAATCAGTCTCTATCAATGAAGTCCTTGCTGCTTCCAGCAGTGGACAACTTAAGGAGGCCTTTGGAACTGGAACTGCAGCTGTTATATCACCAGTCGGACAGATAACATATGAAGATAAAGACTATGTTATAGCCAGCGGTAAGATGGGCGAGCTATCACAAAAACTGTACGATGAAATTGTAGCAATCCAGTACGCGGAAAAACCAGACCCTTATGGATGGACAGAAAAAATAGGATAGGGACAGGTACAAATGAAATTTCGCTAAAAGTTTTTCCCCGCATTCGCTGGGATAGAGATTCTAAATATAAAAAATAGTGCTACCAACCTTGAATCTATCCAAATCCCCTAATACTTATCAAGAGCATGATAAAACATAACTCCTTTCGAAAGAAATCCCTCTTTAAAACAAAGTGGTTTGATATCTGTTGTTTTTTATTTATTACCCTTATTATCTCAATTACCGCTCTCTATTTTACTAACAAGGATTTTGCAATCGAGTTGAGGCAGGTTAGACAGCCTAAACCCAACCTATTTAATATAGGAATCGATGTATCTCAAACTATTAAGCCAGGTGTTCTTGCCGATTTTAAGGAGGCACTTATCTTACGACTAAGAAACTTTACTGGAGGTAAGAAAGCCTACTACCATATTTCGCTCATCGGGACCCCAGGTTGTGGAAAGGAGGCTATTGTCGATGTAGTTTCAACTCAATCTCCAAAAGATCCTGACTCTTTTAGTCGGAGGGTTGAGAAAAAGATTACGCAGATATCTATTGCTAAAAAGGCAAAAGGGCAATCTGACACACAACCTCTGACCACTCCATTATTCTGCTTTCTTGAAAAGATACTTACAGAAAGAATTGGAGAGCGGATAATAATTTTATCTGATCTAGTAAATGATGATGAAGGTTGCCAAAAGCAATATTCCCTTCCTTTAACAACAATAACAAATTTTGGCATACATAAAGATGGCCAGATTATTTTTTTATACTCTACACCCTATTTACCAGGCAAATACACTACTCCTGAGATCTATGAAAAATTGATTAATAAGCAGGAAAATTTTATAAAGGAAATGAGGAAACTTAGTAGTCAAGGTAAGGTTAGGGTATTCTTTTACCATATTCCAGATAATCCACAGAAAAGGCTGCCTTTTTTGAAATCCAAATTACAAAATTCTATACCAGCAACTACCTTCGAGGTTATTTGGGAAAGGGTTTCCAAAATGATTAACACTATCATCTGTGCTGTGAGGGGGTAAAAAATGCACCTTGAATTTATTAAGGCAAGAGATTTACCAGATGCCTGGTTTCAGTGTGTTTATCAGATACTTGACACTGGAAGGACATACACAATAGATAGAGGAAGCTATGAAGGGCAGAAAAGGATTGAGTTTGACTATATAACAGTACACATAAAATATCCGGGTAAAAGACCGCTGCTGCCCGACATCCCTCCCGCTTTAGGAATACCTAATCCGGTAGACAATGATTACCTCGATCAATACCTTCCGTACCTTATGACCTCAATAAAAAAGGAAGGGGAAGAGTATACATATGGGGAGTATCTTGAACCACAAATAAATGAAATTATAAGGATGTATAGGGAAGATGGTCATGGTACAAACCAGGCCTATATGACAGTAGGCGATCCAAAAACATTATATCTTAGCGATCCACCCTGTCTCAGAGGGATTGATACCAGAATCAAGGACAATAAGCTTCACTTTGTTGTCTATTTCCGATCATGGGATCTTTGGAATGGATTTCCAGCTAATTTAGGCGCTATTCAATTGTTAAAGGAGTATATGGCTGATAGCATAGGTGTTGAAGACGGACAAATCATAGCTGCAAGCAAGGGCCTTCATCTTTACGATTATATCTGGGAATTAGCAAAATTACGGACTATGAAATCAGGGTAAGGATTGATAGAATTTAGGGTCTTTACCCCAAATTGAGTAATGGAGCAATGGAGTGCTGGAATTATGGGGTAAAAATCTGTTAGAGGCTTGTGGTTAGATGCTGAAGGAAAAAACCCTTAGCCTTAAGGGAAGCGAGCCTCAAATCCCAAGTGAAGTACTCCTAAAACAGACATATAATTTTTTCCGCTTTAATTAATCAATACTCCAGTCCTCCAACACTCCATTCCTCCAAGGGCGATTGCCACTGAAAAGCTTATGGTTTTCCTCCTTTGGTGGATAGAAATTCCGTTAAATAAATAATGAAAAAAGTAGATCTCAAGGATCTGGATCTGAATGAGACAAAGGCACATGTAGAAAAAATCGGACTAGAAACCTATAAGGCAGAACAGATCAGGCAATGGATATTTGGCCACAAGGCTACATCATTCGAGGCAATGACCAATATTTCTAAGGAGTTAAGGAGCTAT
>DAOVDY010000001.1 GCA_030669265.1 Desulfobacteraceae bacterium
CTGCTCTTCCGAATTTGTTCTGATAGAAAACCACTCAAAAAGGCTACTAAATAAAAAGCAGCGACATTGACAAGAATCATATAAAAAATTTCACTACTCTGGTACTCTTGGGCATAAGGGAAACGGTAGCCAATAGGGTTAATCAATCCATAGTAATTTAAATCAAGAAATGCACCATAGAGAATGCTGCTAAAAGAAGCTATTATCATGCCTCCATAACGATAGAGGATTATTCCCCCTGAGATTATGTTCAATAAATACAGAAAGGAGAATATGCTTTCAATGCCGCCTGTTGTATAGATAATGGCTGTTATGAATATGGTATCGATAAGAAACTGAAGATAGGCAAACTTGAAAAGATTTTTTATGTACTTAAGTGAAACTATATAAAAAAATGTGAGGAAATAGACTAAGGCAATAAGGAAGTAGTGGGCATTTAATATCTCGCCAAAATAGGTCTTTGTTTCCCTTACCTGAATTACAATCGCCACTCCTAAGAGGAGGGAAACAAATCCCACCCTCAGAAACATCAATAATTGAAGGCGGGAAAGGGTCTCTTTTTGGTCAAGGCCTCTATCCGTTTTGACCATAATTGTTTGAGTCAGCCCATTGCCGCAGCCATCTGGAAGATAGGAAGATACATGGCAACAACCAGACCTCCAATTGAGCCGCCTAAAAACAACATTAAAAGTGGTTCCAGCATAGATGTCATAGCAGAAACTGTAGCATCAACCTCATCGTCATAAAAATCCGCTATCTTTTCTAACATGATATCCAGAGAACCAGTTGACTCTCCAACAGAAATCATTTGGGTTACCATGCCAGGAAATATATCTGTCTCGGAAAGAGGTTCGGCAATTGTTTGCCCTTCAGCGATGCTACTCCGTGCGTCATAAACAACCTCTTCTACGATAACATTCCCAGCTGTCTTTGCTGTTATCTCTAAGGCATCTAAGATAGGCACACCACTACTGACCATAGTGCCAAGAGTCCTTGTAAATCTGGCAACAGCCACCTTCTTGATGAGTTCACCAAAAATCGGGAGCTTTAGCAAAACGCTATCTATGTTTCTTTTTCCTGAACTCGTTCTTGCATATCTCCTAAATGCCCAGACAAAGACAATCAACCCTCCAATCATATAATGTATGTTTCCCTTAATAAAATCGCTCATGGCAACCACAATCTGGGTTGGCACTGGTAGTGCCTTTCCAAAACTGGAAAACATATCCTGAAACACAGGGATGACGAAAATCATAATTACGGCAATAACAATAATGGCAATACCTACTACAACGATAGGATAGGTCATAGCGCCTTTGATCTGAGATTTTAGCTTTTCTGCCTTTTCAATATACGCTGCCAGGCGCTGCAAAATGGTATCAAGAATCCCCCCAACCTCTCCTGCAGCAACTAAATTGACAAACAAGGAATCAAACACTCTAGGATGTTTGCCTAGTGCATCTGCTAAGGTTGAACCACCCTCCACATCCTTTGTTATCCGTTTGAGCATATTCCTAAACGTCTTATTCTCTGTCTGCTCCCCCAGAATATTCAATCCCTGAACAAGAGGAAGGCCAGCATCAATCATTGTGGAGAACTGCCTGGTAAAGATAACAAGGTCTTTATTGGTGACCTTGGGCTGCATAAATGAAATATTTTCAAAAATGTCTTTAGGTTTTGGTTTGAGTTTTGTAATTTCGATACTTCTCTTCTTCAGCTGTATCCTTGCTATCCTTTCATCAGCAGCCTCGAGTTCACCTTTTAAGGAACGCCCCTTTTTGGTCTTGCCAGCCCAAACATAAATAGGCATGATTCGCCCTCCGGTCTATTTATATTAAATTTATTCAGCAGTTATTAAAAATTAGCTTAATTATGTTCAGAGGTCATGTCAAGAAATCTCTTTTATTTTTACAATTAGTCCCTAAAATAAAAGGATTTTTAAATAATTCTCAAACTAGTCCGTCGGAAAATATTTTTTTAAACCGAGGGCTTGACATTTTTATTTTAGTCATTATCATTTTTAGGTATTTGTAATTTCAAACGAAAAAAAGGAGGAATGATGAAAATTCAGCCACTGCACGACCGGGTAATTGTAAAAAGAGTTGAAGATGAAGAAACAACCAAAGGTGGTATCATAATTCCTGATACGGCCAAGGAAAAGCCAATGGAAGGAGTAGTTGTTGCTGTTGGAAGCGGAAAGACTGGAGAAGAGGGAGAAAAAAAGATACCTTTAGAGGTTAAGAAAGGCGATAGAGTCTTGTTTTCCAAATATGCTGGAACTGAGATAAAAATAGATGGCGAAGACCACCTTATCATGAAAGAAGAAGATATTATTGCTATTGTTAAATAATTTTTTTAATTTTTAAAATCTCAAGGAGGATTTAATTATGGCAGCAAAGGAAATTATGTATGATTCCAAGGCCAGGGAATTAATATTGAAAGGCATAGACACACTGGCTGAGGCGGTTAAGATAACTCTTGGCCCAAAGGGAAGGAATGTTATTTTAGAAAAATCATGGGGATCACCCACTGTTACCAAGGACGGCGTTACCGTGG
Source organism: Desulfobacteraceae bacterium (assembly GCA_030669265.1). Taxonomy (GTDB): domain Bacteria; phylum Desulfobacterota; class DSM-4660; order Desulfatiglandales; family B25-G16; genus B33-G16. Next base: position 2,557 of record DAOVDY010000001.1, read on the forward strand.
CTAAAGAGATAGAGCTCGAAGATAAGTTTGAAAACATGGGCGCTCAGATGGTCAAAGAGGTTGCCTCTAAGACATCAGACGTAGCAGGGGATGGAACGACAACAGCTACTCTATTGGCTCAATCAATCTACCGTGAAGGTGCAAAGCTTGTCGCAGCAGGCGTTAATCCTATGGCCCTCAAGAGAGGTATTGAAAAGGCGGTAGATACTGTAGTAGATGAACTGAAAAAGATGTCCAAAATAACAAAAGAGCAGCAAGAAATTTCTCAGGTAGGCACAATCTCGGCAAACAATGATCAGACTATAGGAAATATTATTGCTGAGGCCATGGCAAAGGTTGGCAAAGAAGGGGTTATCACTGTTGAGGAGGCAAAAAGTATGGAGACAACCCTCGAGATTGTCGAGGGAATGCAATTTGACAGAGGTTATCTTTCCCCCTACTTTGTAATGGATGCGGAAAAGATGGATGCCTCCTTAGAAGAGCCTTATATACTGTTACACGAAAAAAAGATCAGCAACATGAAAGATATGGTTCCCCTGCTTGAGCAGATCGCCAAGATGGGAAAACCTCTCTTAATCATAGCTGAGGATGTAGAGGGTGAGGCCCTTGCTACTCTGGTGGTTAACAAACTGAGAGGGACAATAAAAATAGCAGCTGTTAAGGCGCCTGGCTTTGGAGATAGGCGTAAGGCCATGCTTGAGGATATCGGTATCCTCACAGGAGGTAAGGTGATCTCAGAAGACCTTGGTCTTAAACTGGAGAATGTAAGCACAACTGACCTTGGCACAGCAAAAACCGTCAATATCGATAAAGACAATACAACTATTATTGATGGTGGGGGAAGCAGAAGTGATCTGGAAGGAAGGGTAAAACAGATCAGGACTCAGATAGATGATACCACCTCTGACTATGATAGAGAAAAATTGCAGGAAAGGCTGGCCAAGTTGATTGGCGGTGTTGCCGTTATTAATGTCGGAGCTGCAACAGAGACAGAGATGAAGGAAAAGAAGGCAAGGGTTGAGGATGCCCTCAATGCTACCAGGGCAGCAGTAGAAGAAGGGATCGTTCCTGGTGGCGGTATTGCCTTTATCAGATGCATTTCAGCCTTATCAAAGCAAAAATTGGAGGGAGACGAACAGCTTGGAGTAAATATAGTCAAAAGATCTTTAGAAGACCCGGTACGTCAGATTGCAAACAATGCTGGCTTAGAAGGATCAGTTGTGGTGGAAAAGGTGAAAGAAGAAAAAGGTGCCTTTGGTTTGAATGCTGAGACAGGTGAATATGAAGATCTCATCAAGGCTGGAATCATTGATCCAACCAAAGTTACACGATATGCCCTTCAAAATGCCGCTTCTGTGGCTGCCCTTATGCTCACTACCCAGGCTATGGTAGCTGAAAAACCGAAAGAAGAAAAAGAAATGCCAGCAATGCCTCCAGGAGGTGGCTACGGTGGTGGAATGGGTGGAATGATGTAATTGTTATAAAAAATAGCTGGAATTTTCCCCCTGAGGCGACTAATTACTAATTGGTCGCCTTTTTTTATGTTTAAATAAAGATAAAATAGGCTATAATGGATTTCGAGACTTCGCCCCACTATTCCATATGGGTGGCATAAACTGATATTTCCAAAAAAATATGATGTTTCAATAACTTAGAGAATTTCCGAGATAATATATTGATGAAATTCCTTTCCCAGTTAATTGACATTTTCTATCCTCCACGCTGCCATATCTGCCGTCAATTCTTATCTACTGATGAAAGGTTTTCCTCCTCATTTCATTTATGTAATAATTGTTTAGCTGGCCTCATCCCTATCACTCATCCGATGTGCACTATTTGCGGTGTGCCTTTTTCAACCTCAAGAGGACCAGATCATCTCTGTGAAAATTGTCTTCGTAAAAGGCCTTGGTACGATTTTCTCCGATGCCCATATCTTTACTCAGGTCCACTTATGGAATCCATACAAAGATTCAAATACAATGTAGAAATTCACCTAATGTCCCCTCTTGGACAGCTACTTTCCTCCTTTGCCAAAGAATGGATGCCCAACCTTAAGGATTTTGTAATTATCCCTGTACCCCTCCACAGGCGCAGACTCAGAGAAAGGGGCTTCAATCAGAGTCTTTTGTTAGCCAGGGTATTGGCCTCAGACCTTGGAAATCAATTAGATTACCTCTCCCTTATTAGGAAAAGATATACACAAGCCCAGACAGGTCTGAAAAAAGGAGAGAGGAGAAAAAATGTCAAAGATGCCTTTTCCATTATACATCCTGAGGCTATCAAGCATAAAAAGATACTATTGGTTGATGATGTCTTTACAACCGGGCATACCGTGAATGAATGCGCACGAACCCTGAAAAAATCAGGGGCGACAACTGTTATTTGTCTCACACTGGCCAGAGCTCTGATTAATTGAAGATAAAATGGTAAATTAGATACGCTGTTACACATCCAAAAAAGGTTGCAATCCATATAATCAACTGTTAATTTAATTGCAATTTATTTTCCTGGAATAGCCAATGATTGAACAAGGGCAAACAAAAAAACCGAGAGCAGTAAATAATCATATACTTGCAATTGGTGGTGGAAAAGGGGGTACTGGCAAGAGCCTTATTACCGCAAGTTTAGGCATCTGTTTGGCTGATAGAGGCAATGGTGTTCTTCTCATAGATGCTGATTTGGGAACAGCTAATCTCCATACCTTTTTAGGATTAGAACCTCCAAAAATAGGTCTATCAGATTTTGTTACTAAGAGAGAATCAACTATTTCTGGTGTTATAACAAAGACAGGGATAAATAATCTTAAGCTAATTTCAGGGGCTAAAGATATGATAGGGATTGCCAATCTATCCTATGGACAAAAGATGAAGGTATTGAACAATATTAAAAAATTGAATTATAGATACATCTTATTAGATCTTGGCCCTGGTACATCCTTTAACATCCTCGACTTTTTTTTGATTTCCCATTGTGGCATCCTTATAACATCACCTGAACCCACATCTATTGAGAATACATATCGCTTTACAAAGGGGCTTCTTTTTCGCTATTTAAGAAAGATAATCAGTAAAAAAGTGGTGAGATCCCTAATAGACAATGGGATCAGGCAGAGGAATGGACACAAATTCGAGTCAGTCTTTGATCTCATGGAAGCTATAGAAAAGATCGAACCAAGGCTTGGAGATACTATATCAAGCTATCTCTCAACCTTAGATATCAAATTAATTGTTAACCAGGTACGCACAAGTAAAGACAGGGCCATAGGACAAAAGATGGCTATTGCGGTCAAGAAATACTTTGGTATCCCGATTGATTTCTTGGGAAATGTAAGCCATGATAATAAAGTTAGTAAAGGCTTACTCCAGAAAAAACCCCTCATGGACTATTTGCCACATTCTAAGGCATTTAAGGAACTTACCGAAATTACTCAAAAAATATCGCCTCGTTACCAATTAGGATTAGGCTTCCCTGCTGATTAAATTTTTAACTAATTATCTGGCAGTTTATGAAAAAATTAACCGAGCAAGACTATTACAATCTACTTGACATTTCTCCTAAGGCCTCTTTTGAGGAAGTTCGATCTGCCTACGATCAAGCCATGAGCATATACTCAACCGATTCTATTTCCACCTACACTCTTTTTACACAAAAGGAAAGGGATCTCATCCTTTCCCGTTTGGCTGAAGCGTACAAAACCCTGACTAACAGCCAGCTCAGAAAAGAATACAATCATTTTTTGATTGAAAGGGGTGAGCTTTCTCCTCAAGAAATCGGATTTTCATCCCTGGAAGATTCTGATATCGCCAAAGGTAAGCTTCTGGAGGTAAGCGTAGAAAGTCTTACCCAGAAACAACAAAAGGCAAAGGATGAGCGCGTACCTTCCAATAAAAACCTTAGCCTCTTCGACAGCCAAATTTCTGTGACTGGGAAAAGCATTAAAACAATTAGGACATCCAAAGAAATGAGTCTTGAAGAAATATTCAAACAAACGAATATATCACGAGAAACATTAGAAGATATTGAGGAAGAACGTTTTGAAAAGCTCCCAGCCCTTGTCTATCTTAAAGGCTTTTTAAAGGCCTACGCTAAAATACTACAAGTTAATCAGACCGAAATGGTGGATGGATACGTGAAAAGGTATCTCGAATGGAAGAATACCTATCAAAAATAAAAACCCAATCAGCAATGAAAAAGGTAGCGGAAAAAGCGAAAGGGGAAGGCAAAAAAATAGTTTTTACCAATGGCTGTTTTGATATCCTTCATCAAGGTCACGTGCGTTATCTTTCTGAAGCCAAGACGTGTGGAGATTACCTGATAGTTGGCATAAATAGCGACGAATCTATTAGAAACATTAAAGGAAATAATCGTCCCTTTATGACTGAGGGAGCAAGGGCGGAATTGCTTGCCGCTCTCTGTTTCGTTGATGGGGTGGTTATTTTTACTGAGGAAGACCCCCTTGCCATCATAAAATATCTCCAACCTCATATTTTAGTAAAAGGTGCAGATTGGGCTGAGGATAAAATTATAGGGGCTGAATTCATTAAAAAAACAGGGGGGGATGTTAAACGAATACCTCTTATCCCAAATATTTCCACTTCCAATATTATTCGCCGAATTATTGATCTTAATTCCGCTCAAAATAGCTAAGGCAAGGCAGATACCTTCTCAATATAAAGAGATTATTTTTAGTATGTGCGCCCATAGCTCAGCTGGATAGAGTAACGGACTACGAATCCGTAGGTCGCAGGTTCGAATCCTGCTGGGCGCACCATTTCGTTCTGAAACTTTACGGCCTTCAGTGAGCAATTCCCCAGTCGCAAAGTGAGCTTGCCCTGAGCGTGCCGAAGGGAATCCTGCTGGGCGCACCAGTAAAAAAATCAATCAACCACATCAAAGCATCTATTACCAGCTCTTAGATTATCTTAAGCCTCGATGAAGTCCCATAATACAGCAATACTCTCTCTCTAAATTCAGAATGAGGACTTAAAATAGGCAATGTAGTTCAGTTCTATGTTACACCTCACAAAATGAGCAAACGGTAAATCAGTATAATTTTGTTCTTATTGATTTTTGAATTGAGAATATTTTTCCTTCAGTGTATGTTCTTTTCTAAAAATAATTACTTAAATCTTAATACTGACTTAAATAGAGGGTCCTTACCTTTATTGGCGTTTCATGTTGAAAGGAACTATCTTTGATCGTTAAAAGAAAGGAGAGGCTATTATGGAAAACAATCCTTCAGTTGAAGATGTTGCGCAGGCGATAGCGAATGTGATGCATCCAGCTATAGATCGAAGCCTAATGGATTTAGGAATGATCCGGGATATTGCTTTGACAGGAACCACCGCCTCTTTAACCCTATTACTCCCATTTCCAGGCATACCTATCTTGGCTTTCTTAGAGAAAAGCCTGGAAGAATCAGTAAAAGCGTTGGGAATAGATCTTGAGACAAAAATACAGAATATGAATCAAGAAGAAATTCAGAATTTTCTTGCTATGGAGAAAGAGGCCTGGAAGGGATTATAAATGTATAAATGTTTCACGTGAAACATTCGGTCGCGCTCATTGAAAGTTGTAATTTGTCTATTGAAACAAGAAATGAGCAACGCAAATAAATACAACAAATAATAAGGTTGTTTATTTCTTCTGAAGGCCGATACCTTAATTTCTGTAAAAATAGCATCGTACCTATGGGATCAATAATATCTATAGTGAATCAAAAGGGAGGGGTTGGTAAAACTATCACAGCTGTAAATCTATCTTCATCTATTGCTGCTGCTGAAAAAAGATGCCTTTTAGTAGATTGCGATCCTCAGGGAAATGCAACTACCTCTTTGGGAATCAATCCCTCAAGCGTTGAGCCAAGCCTTTACGACGTAATATTGGGGGGAAGCATGGATGACAAAGTCATTCTTGAAACAGAAATCCCCATGCTTAATCTTATTGGAGCCAATCCTGATTTATTTGGGGCGGAAGTAGAGATGTTTTCTAAAAATAACAAAGAGTATCTTTTACACAATGTCTTGTCTCAATTTAAAGATAAATACGATTATATATTTATTGACTGTCCCCCTTCTCTTGGGTTTCTGACACTTAATGCTCTTACTGCGGCTGATTTTTTTCTTGTACCACTTCAATGCGAATATCTTGCTATGGAAGGATTAACCCAATTGCTTAATACGGTAAGGTTGGTTAAAAAAGGGCTTAATCCATCACTTATAATGATGGGCATTTTGTTAACAATGTTCGATAAACGAAACAATCTATCACATCAAGTAGCGGATGAGGTTCGCCGCCATTTTGGAGCCTCTGTGTTTCAATCAGTTATCCCACGCAATGTTAGCTTAAGTGAGGCATCAAGCCATGGGAAGCCAATCATTCTTTATGATATTCGATCAAAAGGGGCCCAGAGTTATTTAGAGCTTGCAAAGGAAATAATCTTAAAAGGAGGGGATAAAGGTGGCCAAGCGTAAGGCTCTCGGAAGAGGACTTTCAGCCTTATTTCCAGAAACAGTTATTTCAGAAACTGATAAGGGTTTTTTCTACTGCCCTATTGAATCCATTTCTCCTAATCCACACCAACCGAGACAAAATTTTGGCGACTCTGAGCTGACAGAATTAGCAGATTCTATAAAGGAGAAAGGCCTCATCCAACCCATATTGGTCAGCAAAGCAAAGGATGGATATCAACTTATTGTAGGAGAGAGGCGTTGGCGTGCAGCTCAAAAGGCAGGTCTTGATAAAATACCCGCATGGATAAGGGATGTATCTCCTGCAGAGACATTGGAATTAGCACTGATTGAGAATATCCAGCGAAAAGATCTTAACCCTATCGAGGAATCATCAGCTTACCAGGAATTGATGCAAAAGTTTCATCTCACACAAGAAGCCCTTTCAAAAAGGGTTGGAAAAGATCGTTCCACCATTGCCAATTTCTTAAGACTGTTGAAGCTTCCTGCTATTATTCAACAGGATCTTATAGATGGTCAATTGACCACAGGCCATGCAAGAGTTCTTGTCACTATTGAATCTCCTTTAGCCCAAAAAGAAGTCAGGGATTTTATCATAAAGAAATCTCTCTCTGTTCGTCAGACAGAGGACTTGGTTAAAAAGATTTTGGCACCAAAAAAGCCAAAAAGCCCAAAAACCGAAACAGAATACTACATAGATTCTTTATCCAAAGATCTTCAAAGGTCATTAGGCACTAAAGTAATTATAAAACGTAAAGGTAAAAAAGGTAGAATTATAATCGAGTTTTATTCTGATGAGGATTTAGGCCGTTTGATTGATCAATTATTGTAGTGTTGATTTCTGCCATCTTCTTTCATTTCCTCGGATTAATCTTCGAATATTTGCTCTATGCTGGAATGTAATTAAGAAAGACATTATCAAAGAAAGGATGATTATAACATTGGGATGACCCATGAAATACAAGAAAAGAGGCATGGCAAAGGATGCTACTATTGATCCTAAGGAGATATACCTCCAAAGAGCGACGAAGATAAAAAATATCACACCACAAAATAAGCATGAAATCGGGGAAATAGCCAAAAAAATTCCAAGACATGTAGCTACTCCTTTTCCCCCTTTAAAACGATTATAAATTGAGAATTGGTGGCCTAACAAGGCCGCGAGACCAATCATTCCCTTTAAGGCCTCGTTTATTTCTGCTGATGACCCTAAAAGATAATGGAAAAATACAACAGGAATGAAACCCTTTAACGTATCTGCCAAAAGGGTGACGATGCCCCATTTGAGGCCAACCTCACGAGCAACGTTAGCGGCTCCAATATTTCCGCTTCCCGCTTTGGTTATATCTAATTTAGCCACCTTTTGACTGATCAACAGACCAAAAGGAATTGAACCTAAGAGATATGCAGCTGTTAATAACGCTATGAAAAGTACCCACATCTCCATTCATTCCAAAAAAGCAAGAAAAAGTGTTTTTAAATTGAAATTGCCTGGTATATAGTTATAAAAAATTTCCCAAGCCACTGATATTACTATTACAATAAACAGGTTTATTAAATGTTTCAATCCAAATCTTTAACTAAAGGGGGTCTTCTTGAGTTTATTAATGGTTATGGACGGACAAGGGGGTGGAATAGGAAGAGTTATAATAAAAAAATTACGGGATGCCTTTGGTGAAGAGGTAGAAATACTTGCCCTGGGGACAAATTCTGTTGCTACCTCCCAAATGATGAAGGCTGGTGCTAATCGAGGGGCGACTGGAGAAAATGCAATCATCAACATGGCTCCTGAGGTTGATATCATAATTGGTCCATTAGCTGTAATCATGGCTAATTCTATGATGGGTGAAGTAACTCCAGGGATATCCCAGGCCATCTCCTCAAGTAAGGCCTTTAAAATATTAATCCCATTGACCCAGGAGAGGGCTAAGATCGTGGGTGTATCTGGTGAACCTCTTCCCCATCTTATTGATCAAATTATTGAAATTATTAAAGAAGGAGAAAATAATGTGTGAGGCATCAGCTTATGTTATTCAGGATGGAAAAGAGACGCTTATTTTAGAAAATGTAGATGAGTTACATAAAGAAGGTGACACAATTAAGATGACAAATCTTTTCGGAGATCAAAAGGTTCTTGAGGCTCAAATAAAAATGATTTCCTTTGTTGATAACAAAATAATCCTAGAGAAAGCCAAAGAATAGGTAATGTCCGGTGATAATTGCCAATACTCCGTCGCGTGTCAATTATTGTCTACATTTGAGTCGTTAATCTTTTAACTTTTCGACTATCAAACCATTCAACTGATTGACCACTCAACGTATAGCCATCGCTATTAATCCTTTTGGGAAGTGAGAGGTAAAAATGTCCCTCTTTTAATTTTCCTCTTTTAATACATCCCTCGCCATATATCCTGCATTTGATAGATAATTCCTCCATAGCTTGGCTTATTTGATCTTGAGAAAGTATTCCACTTTCGATCAGTTTAACTATAGCCTTAATCCTAAAGCGGTCCATACCAGAGAATCGCCGAGAGAGCTGATCATCATGTCCTCCTTCTTTAACAACCAACCCCTTATCAATTAAGTAAATAGGGTACCTGCACGATATCCTCAACCACAGATCAAAGTCCTCAGCTGCTGGAAGGGTTTCATCAAAAAGACCAACATCTTCAAAAAGAGACCTCTTTATAATCACGCTTGATGGGCTAACCAGGCATAACTTTAACGATTGCGCAAATATATTTCCAGATGGCTTTTTATGTCTTTTCTTTTGGTTGACTCGTCTACCATTTTTTATCCATATTTCTTCTGTCTGGCAGGCTACAGTATTAGGATTTTGATCAATAAATTCTATCTGAACAGATAGCTTTTCATTAAGCCAATAATCATCTGAGTCTAAAAATGCAATCCAGGGTGCTGTTGAATTCTTTATTCCTCTATTTCTAGCTGCTGATACACCCATGTTGGCCGACTGTCTTATATATTTTATCGAGGACATATATTTGGACAGAGCCTTATTGGTATTATCAGTTGATCCATCATCAACTACAATTATCTCGAAATCTCTAAAACCCTGGTTAAGCACTGATACCACTGCCCTCACCACCTTCTCAGACCTGTTAAATGTTGGAATTATTACACTAACCGTGGGCATTCTCTAAAACAATTCCCATATAAATGCAAGTAACCCTGCCAAAAGGAGATTGACTTCAGCAATAGATTGCAAGCGATATCCATCTCTCATCCACCCCTTATTGTAAGCTTCAAGATAAGAAAACGAAATAAAGAAACAAATAATAAAAAAATAACCTAGATTTGAAGCCATCCCTATAGCTGTTGATAATAGTAAAAATATACCAAAAAGACTGTTTAATAATAGTAAAAGCTTAATAGCCCTTTCCTCCCCCAAGGCGACTGGAAGGGTTTCCTTGCCAACTATTAAATCCCCGTGTATATTGAGGATGTCAAAGAGGCCAGACCGTATGTAACACATAGAGGAGACAAAAAAGAAAGAGATCAAAACACCAGGCCAAAAAGGCTTCGGCCATCCGATAATAGGAAGTAGCGAGCTGATTGTACCCCAAGCCAAGGCCTCTGCTATGTTTTTTGAACCAGGAAGGTCCTTTATTTTTCCATAACGCCCCAGATATCCAAGTCTCCATGGTATTATCGGCATGCTATAGACTAAGCCAAGGATAGTCAAAGCAAGAAAAAGCAGAAACTGGGCTATTCCCAAAGAAAGTGAGAGAATTAGGCCTGCACATATTCCTATCAGAGAGGTAATTATAAGAAAAGTTTTGTGCGTGGTATAGAAAAGAGCTGTACTAGGATCGTTATATGCACTAGCCTCTTTGTCAAGAAAACGGTTCAAGACATGCATGCTAAAAACATACAATAGGGCAAGAAATGGATGGATGAAATCAGCATTTCCTCTTGATAGAATAAGCCCGGCATAGGTAAGAAAAAACGCCCCTATTGCCTCAGGAAGGGTTATTTTAACTAAAAATTGAAAACTCTCTTTTAATACACTCCCCAGTGGATATTGCCTGGTTTTACCCATGGTTTTCAATCTATCGGTAACTTTTCTGATCATCCAATTGGGTGTTGAGGCACCGGCTGTAACTCCAGCTGTTTCTGTTGATGAAAACCAGGAATTCTGTAGCTCCTTCTCGGTCTCAATATGAAACGTAGGTTTACCTGTTGACCTTGATATCTGATATAGCCGTTTGGTATTACCACTGTTATATCCACCAACTATTACCATGCTATCAACCTCAGAGGCTAATAATCTGACTTCTCTCTGTCTTTTATACGTTTCGTCGCAGATAGTATCAAATATTATAGCATCTGGATAACGACCCTTGATAGCATCTATTATTTCTCTGTAGGAATCTACATCTTGTGTTGTTTGAGATACCAGAATTAATTTTTTCTTGTCAGAAAGTTTTTCAACATCTTCAACAGAACTTATAATGATACCTTGGCCTTTGCTATAACCCATCAAACCAATAACCTCCGGATGTTTGGCATCTCCAAATATGACAGGTGTATAGCCTTTGTTGCTATATTTTTTTATTATTGCCTGTACCTTTGCCACTCTCGGACATGTTGCATCAATTAACTTGAGATTCGAAGATCGTATCTTTTCTCTTTCGGTCGGTGTAATACCATGAGCCCTGATAATTACCCTTCCTTTGTCATGCGTATCAATATTGTCTTTGACATCCACCCCTTTAGATCGAAGAAGATCTAATACCTGTTGATTATGGATTATAGGCCCATATGTGAAAAGCTTTCCATCACCTTTGTTTGCCTCAGATAGTGCAATTTCCATTGCCCTTCTTACTCCCATGCAAAATCCAGCAGTTTTTGCTAATTTAATCTTCACCAGCCATCTCCTCCCTGATGGATCCAAAATATTTGTTTAAGATAGAGATCAGTTTTTCTCTTCCATCTATCTCTGGAATAAAACCCCTTAATAATCTTCTATTTGGAAGACCCTTTGTGTATAAAAGCAGTAAGCCTTTTATAATGCGTGTTGCCCTATTTTCTCTAAAATATTCTATAAGAAGCGAATAATGATCCATGATTAACTGATATCTTTCATTAAGGTTCGGGATTTCAAAAGTTCCCTTATTTTCCATATCTAAGATCTGCTTGAAAATCCATGGATTAGTTAATGCTGCCCTGCCAATCATAACACCATCACAGTTTGTTTCAGAGCGCATCTTTAAGGCTAAAGAAGGCCTTGTTATATCACCACTACCAATAACAGGAATTTTCACTACCTTCTTTATCTTGGCAATTAAGGTCCAGTCAGCATTTCCATAAAATCCTTGACTGGCAAAACGTGGATGAACGGTAATCCCATCAGCTCCACTGTCTTCAATTATACTCGCAACCTCAAGGGCATTCGCCTCTTCTGGTGACCAGCCAGCCCTGATCTTTACTGTCAATGGGATGGGGCTACTTTTTCGCACAGCAGAAAGAATCTTTTCCACTCTCTTTGGCTCCCGCATCAGGGCTGCTCCTGACCCTGTTTTAATAACTTTTTTTACTGGACACCCCATATTAATATCAACAATATCCAATCCTTTTTCAGCTACTATCTGCGCCGATAGTGCCATTGTATCCGGGTCAGATCCAAATAGTTGGGCACCAACGGGTCTTTCAGAAGGATGACTTTCGAGAAAGGCTTGGGTTTTTGCCTGCCCCCTGGAAAGACCAATAGCACTGATCATCTCTGTAATAACAAGGCCGGCTCCCATTTTTTTAACAATAAGGCGAAATGGGAGGTTTGTTTTTCCTGACATAGGGGCCAT
>DAOVDY010000182.1 GCA_030669265.1 Desulfobacteraceae bacterium
ATCCAATGGATCCCCCACCCGCCCCGATAGTATGGATAGCCATCATAGGTAAGGCAAGGGCATTTAAATTTACTTTTCCCTCTGTGGTTATAAAAGGCTTTCTGTTTTCAACTAGTATAGCATCAAAGCTAGTGCCTCCCATATCGACTGTGATAAAGTTTTTATATTCTTGAGTTGACGTATATGCAATGCCAGCAACTGGTGCGGCAGCAGGGCCGGACAAAAGTGTGCTGGCTGCTACTTCCTGGGCAATGTGCGGAGAAGTAACCCCTCCGTTTGACTGCATAATCAAAAGAACTCCATCAAAAAGGGATTCGGAGAGTTTTTTCGTGAGGTTTCTTAGGTATCCCTTTAGTATAGGACCAACACAGGAGTTTAAAACAGTCGTACTCGTCCGCTCGTAGAAGCGAATCTGTGGCAAGAGCTCAGATGATACAGTCAGGTAGACATCTGGCATTTTCTTTTTGACCATCTTTGCGGCAATACTCTCATTGGTCTTGTTGGCATAGGAATGCATGAAACAAATAGCAACTGCCTTTACATCTTCTCGATTAAATTTATTAATAGCTGCCAAAACATCGCCAGATTCGATGTTTTTCACAATATTGCCTTCTACATCTACTCGTTCAGTTACCGGTAGACGCAAATGGCGTGGCACTATTGGTGGTGGCGGTTTATATTTGTTGTTATATAGCTCCTCTCTGATACCGCGGCGCATCTGAAGTGTATCTCGAAAGCCTCCTGTAGTAAGCAGACCGGTTTTAGAAACAGTGTTTGTGAGTACAGCGTTTGTAGTTACAGTTGTACCATGGACAACTCTTTCAACCTCTTTAAGGAATTCTGAAATGCTCAGAACTTGGTTTTTTGCCATCTCATGAAGTCCATTAAATACCCCTATCGATGGGTCATCTGGTGTACTTAGAACTTTGTAGATTTCCGAGTCACCGTTCTCATCCACCAGAAGGAAATCAGTAAAAGTTCCACCTACGTCAATTCCGATTTTATATGTCATACTTCCCTCCCCAATCAGCCACAAGAAGAGAATTTCAGCTAACTAATGAAACAATAAAAGACTTTTATTTTTGAAATATTATTTTTATCCAGATCATCAAGATGAACACCTGCAATTAAATTAAAGGAGGTCTCCATTATAGATGACTAAAACGGAATAAAAATCGGTCTACTAAATACCCAGGCCAGCATAAAATAATTTGTCTAACATATTAGCTTTATATTTTTAATAACTGATACTGTCAAGAGATTCAGCTGCCCACTATTCTCTTAGCAACTGTTGTGATCGTGAAACTTGAATCATAAAATATGAAATGTTCAAACGAGAATTCATTGGCAACAGCATACCTCCGCTCTTAATGAAGCTCATGACAATGAATAGGCCATCTTGTAAAAACCTGGGCTAAATTAATATCACAAAAATATATTGCAAAATAATAAAACCTGATATAGCCTAAATATCTATTAGGCTTATAATATCGAATTTTTCCATCGAAATTGCTTAACAAAAAAAGGATGAAAGTCCACAAGGATGCCTGAAAGGGAAGGCCTCTATTCAAAGGGCGAGGAAAAATTGTGGCCTAGTATTCAACCTATTGAACATTGGGCTTTGGAGTTGACCGAGAGGTAGAGAGATTAATAGAGATTAACAAGGAAAGGAGGTGAAACTATATAAACTGTAAGGAAAGATTTAATGCACCCCTAACCAAATATGAGGAGGTATAAGACATGAAAAAGAATATTTTTTTGAGATTTGTTGGGCTTTTAGTAATAGCGTTATTTCTTGGCAGTCTGCTTCCGGTATCTTTAATGGCTGCCCCTATAAAGTTAAATTATGCTAATTTTCCACCAGCTCCTACATTTCCATGTGTTCAAATGGAGAGGTGGAAAAAAGAGGTTGAGAAAAGGACCGGCGGAAAAGTTGCCATTAAAACCTTCCCTGGTGGAACCTTGCTTGGAGCAAAAAATATGATGGATGGGGTTATTGCAGGAACCGCAGATATTGGCTGCTTGTGTATGGCCTATCAGCCAGGCAGGTTTATAGTAACCAATGCCATTGCATTACCTGTTGGGTTTCCAGATGCAACAGTGGCCAGCCTCGCTCTTTGGGATCTTTACAAAAAATACAAACCCAAAGCATTTGCAAAGGTAAAGGTCCTTACCATGTTTACCTGTGCGCCTGCAAACATCTATGCCAAAAAGCCTGTAAGAAATTTGGAAGACCTTAAGGGTCTGGAACTGAGGGCCTCTGGAGGGACTGCCCAGGCTTTGAAGGCATTAGGCGCAACTCCTGTGGGGATGCCCCAGTCAGAAACCCCTGAAGCCCTTCAAAAGGGTATTGTGCAGGGTGCAGCATCCTCCCTTGAGACCCTTATGGATTTCAAATATGCAGAAATTTGTAAGTACGTGACGATATTTAATGGCCCGGTTTATCCCTTTGCCGTTGTCATGAATATGGACAAATGGAACTCCTTACCAAAAGATGTACAAAAGGTTATGGATGGCTTAGGAATAGAACAGGCCTTCTGGACAGGCAACTATATGGATAAGCATGTGGATAAATCCGTTGAATGGTCTAAGAAAAATCATAATATTGAGATTACTAAATTAACCAAAAAGCAGCTGGCCAAATGGAATAAATTGCTCAGACCCCTAAAGGATAAGTGGATTACAAAGGCAAAGGCTAAAGGATTGCCAGCCAGAGCTATTTTACGAGATATAAGAATAGCTAAAGAGTACCATTCTCGATTCTAATAGTTTGGTTAAACAGTTAAATGGTTGAGTGGTTGAGTGGTGTTCCCTACTCAACTACTCAACCAATCCGACCAATCGACTGGAAGGCGGATATGGAAATTCTGGAAAAGATAAGCCATGCACTGAATCAGGCGCTTGCCTGGATAGCAGGATCCTTCCTGCTGGCAATGATCCTTTTGACCTGTACAAACATATTCATGCGCCGTGTCTGGACGCCACTATTAGGCACTTTTGAACTTATGGGATATTTTGGGGCCATTGTGACGGCCTTTGCATTGGGTTACACACAGATAAAAAGGGGCCATATTGCAGTAGATGTGCTAGTACTAAGATTCTCAGAAAAGACCCAGACGTTTCTAAACGGTATCAACAATTTTATCTGTATGATCTTTTTTGCCCTTGTGGCCTGGCAGATCACCAGGTATGCGACAACCCTGTGGAAGACAGGGGAAGTCACTGAAACGCTAAAGATCGTTTATTACCCTTTCACTTATGGTGTAGCCCTGGGTTGCGCCATCTTTTCCCTGATTTTTCTGACCGATTTCCTGAAATGTATTATCCAACAGAAGGGGAGTAAAGTGTGAGTCCAACACTGATCGGAATTATTGGGATCGTCATCCTCCTTGCTGTCCTGTTCTTTTTAGGCATGCCAGTGGGCATTGCCATGGCCATCGTGGGCTTTTGCGGATTCTGGTATGTAGTCTCCTTCAAAGCAGCCATCACGATGGTCGG
>DAOVDY010000080.1 GCA_030669265.1 Desulfobacteraceae bacterium
ATTCTATAACCATCGTACGTTAAAACAGTCACACCATCGTCGGTAATTTCATCAATATCGCAATCGTTATAGGCCATCACCTTGTTTTGTTTTAAGTAGCCAACATATCGCCATAAAAATGAGGGGTTAATATCCTTTCCAAGCTTTTTTTCTTTTCCTACGATGGTCACCTTTTTGCCTTGTTTGGCCAAGAATAGGGCCAACCCGATTCCTGGCTTCAGATTTCCCCATACAACGATATTATCACCAACCTGGGCTGTTCCGTCCAGAACATCCAGTACCGAGACAACATTTTCTCGATCAAAACCAGTGGCTGTGCCCTTTATATAATTTGGCCCGGTAGCCAGAACCACAGAATCTGGCATTTCTTCTTCAATTAATTCAGGGGTTACCTCAGTGCCTAAATGAAATGTGACTCCAGCTTTTTCAGCCTTAACCTTTGAAAAGCTTATCTGGCCATAGAGCTCGTCATCTCCATAGGGCGCCTTGGAGGCCTCAATAATGGTTCCGCCCAATTCTTTCCTTTTATCGTACACATGTACCTCGTGTCCTCTTTCCGCAGCCACCCAAGCACACTCGAGACCGGCAGGGCCGGCACCAACAATCATAATATTTTTTTCCATTTCTGCTGGTTTGATCTGATACTTTTCATCCCATTCATGGGCGCACACGGGATTAATGTAGCAGGTCATTGGTGCATCTCTAAAGAGCCGTGCAAGACAGACATTACATGCAACACAGGGTCTTATCTCATCCTCTGTTCCTTCCAGAACCTTTTTGGGCAGCAGTGGATCGGCAATCATGGGTCGACACATTTCCCACATATCCAGCTTGCCCTCTCCAATCGCTTTATCAGGTAGATCAGGGAGAAAGAGTCGATATGCCATGCAGACCGGAATTGTGATATGTTGTTTGGCGCGTTCAGCTAAGGGGATCCATTTACCTTGAGGGATGTCTCTGCTGATCACAGGGTAGATTGATTCTTGCCAGCCTAAGGTAACACTCATGTAGTCCACTCCTGCTTCCTCAGACATTTCATAGGTGATCATGGATTCTTCGGGTGTGTTTCCACCCACATCATCTAAGAGTTCATCAGAACAAAGCCTGATCCCCACAGGGACATCGCCACATACTTTCTTCACTTCTTGAATGAGCTCTACAACAAATCTCATCCTTCCTCGTATATCTCCACCATACTCATCGGTCCGCCTGTTGGTGTAGCTGGATACAAAGTTAGAAAGGAGATAGCCCACAATTCCTGAAATCTCAACGATGTCAAACCCTGCCTTAAGCAGTCTTTCTGTGGCCTCAATGTGTTCTTTAAGGCACTGTTTGATATCTGCTTTGGTCATTTCTTGGACTGGCCGAAAAATCCTCAATCGCTGGGGAACAGGGGATGGCCCCTGGCAATATTCTGTCTCAATCGCACCGACCCGTCCACAGTGCATCAACTGGCAGCCGGCGACTGCCTTTTCTTCGTGAATAGCATCGGCAAGTCGTTTCAGGCCAGGTATGAATTTATCATCCCAGGCTGCGGCCTGACCAACGTATCCTTGACCCTGGCGGTTTTTATCCATATATACACCCTGCATCGTGCATATACCGCCGACAACACCTTTGGCCCTTTCCCGCAGATAGGCTACGCCTGCATCAGTAACAAATCCGTCTTCGGCATTTAAGTTGTCTTCTGTTGCAGCATACTTGATTCGATTCGGGATCGTGAGGGTGCCTATATCAATAGGCTTGAACAGATGAGGGTATTTTTTTGCCCCCGGGTATGATGAATAGTCCCATTCAAATAGTATCTTACCCATATTTCTGGCCTCCTTTTTTAGTAAAGATAATTTGTGTATACAGTATACAAGATAGCAAGGAATATATTTAAAGCCTATTTTGATGTCAAGAGATAAAACCCTTTCTATTTTTTAACAATTTTTCCCAGCTTAACCCCGAGCCAGTCTTTTAATCTATCTATCAGTGAGGGACCCTTTACGTTCAGGGTGCATTCAGCCTTTTTATCTGAAAGCATACTTACTGCCCGGGCAGTGTATGCACCGGCAGGCATTGGTGGGTTTGTTACAATTATGATGTTTTCCATCTTCTCATTTGATCCAAGTGTGGCCCTCAGGAGATCAGAAATCTTTGTCAATATTCCTACCTCAGCATTAAAGGTTCCATTTTTTTCTACATCAGCAGCTGCTACTGATAGATCAACCTTTTTTCCATTAACTGGGACGTTCAAAAGTTTTATGAATACACTATCACCTGGCTCAAAACCCGAACCGCTGAAGACAATCTTTGTGCCCTTCATCTTAGCAACACCCAGGCGAACAGTGCCGGGATTAACAATAATTTGTGGGCCCTTTATTCCCTGATCAAGGGTTTTGATTGCCTCTGAACATCCTGAGATCAGAAAGATATTAAAAAAAATAAGTAGAGAAATGATTGTTAATACTTTTTTAAAATTGTGTTCCATTGTACCCTCCTTTTTTAAAATTTATTATTTCTTTTTGTTGCTCGATATAGAACGGCGTCTCTTTTGATACCGGTAAACAGCCTTATTATGTTCTGATAGGGTAGCAGAAAAATAATGACTCCCATCATTTTTAGCCACAAAGTAAAGGTAATCTGTCTCTGCCGGGTGTACGACTGCCATTAAGGACTCTCTGCCAGAGTTGGCAATGGGCCCGGGAGGGAGTCCATAATTAAGATATGTATTGTAAGGGCCGGGGGTGCGAAGATCCTTTTTTTTCAGGTTTCCATCAAAATTGTTAAGGCCGTAGATAACCGTTGGGTCACTTTCAAGCCTCATCCTCTTTTTAAGTCGGTTAAGAAAAACTGATGCAATAATTGGCTTTTCCTCGGCAAGGCCACCTTCTTTTTCAACAATTGAGGCAAGAGTGACGATATCCTTTGCTGGCAGCAGTCTGCCTGTGGTGGATTCCTGATCTTTTATCAGGGCAGTAAAGATTTTCTGGAAACGTTTAATCATAAGGTCAATTAATTCCCGTGCGCCTGTATCCCTGCTTATTACATAGGTGTCAGGAAAAAGATAACCCTCTAAGTTTGTTCCATCAATATGGTAGGAGGTTGCTAGGGTTTTATCCATAACTAAGGAAATAAATTCACTTATGTTAACCAGGTTCTTTTTAGCCAATAAATTAGCTATTTGTTTAGCGGTAAGTCCTTCAGGTATTGTTAACGTGTAGGTCTTGATTGCACCAGTTGATAGAATATTAAATATTCTTACCGGGGACATGGACTGGTTGAGGCTGTATTCTCCTGCCTTTATATCTTTTGTACCTCCTTTCAGGATAGCACAGAGAATAAACAAATCTTTGCTTTTGATAAGCCTTTTTCTTCGAAGTTCTATAGCAACTTCCCTGAGTCCGCTTCCCCTTTTTACTATAAAGATCGTCTCTTTTTTATCAATGCCTGCCGGGCTTATCAAGAAATACCCGAAGTAAAGGGCCATGAATGAGAAGAGGATAATAATTAATAGCGCTAATGTAAAGATTAAACCCTTTTTAGACATATTATACACCAATAATTCTGCTGATAAAGAGTGCCCCGGAGATAAGGAGGCCCATAGAAATGAGTGTTTGAATAGTCAATGCCTGAGCTGGGATTATGGCTTGAAAGGAAAGGTATTCCCTCCACAGTATTTGGATTGCTCTGCTGGCCAAGAAAAAGGCTCCTAATGAAAATAGTACGAGGAAAGGAAGCTCTATTGAATAGATGAGGAGAATAATGATCACAAAAGGAAGAAGCATCATCAGGCTATATACATAGTGCGCCTTACTGAGACCAAGTTTTACCACCAGGTTTTTTTTATTGGCTTCCTTGTCGGCCTGATAGTCTGGAAACTGATTTATCCAGATAACGGCCATTATGAGGAATCCGTTAGGGATTCCAAGTAAAAATGCGGACCAGGAAAGATTGTTCGTAATAACATAATAGGTACCTAAGGTGATTAAAGGGCCAAAGGCGAAAAAGATCAAGGGCTCGCCTAAGCCACGAGACATAAGGCTCAAAGGTGGACTCGAATATATCCAACCAGCTAAAAGACCGGAAAGTCCAATCAATAGAACATAGGGTCTGCCCCAAAAGGTAAACCAGAGCCCGCATGCTATCCCAATTGAAAAAAATACAATAGAGAGGGCAAGGATAGTATTGGGGTGTAGCTCATTTTCTTGAATTACCCTGCTTCCACCACTGAATGGCGTAAGCCTGATATTAATAGGATCACTCCCTTTGGAATCATAGTAGTCATTTATAAGATTTGAACCGAGGTGGAGTGCTCCGAGACCTATGATGGCGACTACTAAAGGGAGAAGGGAAAATGATCCCCTGTGAAATGCAAAGGCAGAGGCAGTAATTAAGGGTATTATCGAACCTGCAAGAAATGGAAGCCTTAATGCCTTGAGGTATGTTTTAATCATGATATTCACCTAAAAATATCACCTTGCTCACGTCTGATCCTAAAACTTGTCATTCGCAATAGGCAAATGGAGTAATGGAGTATTGGAGTATTGGATTATTCGCTGCCATATATTGCATTGCTTTCCTTCACCATCAGATGATCGGTCCACTCTCCTCTCTCTCTTTTTTGCTCCAGACTTTCTACCAGTCTTAGTAACCCATTTTCCAGTTTGTAGGATAATCTATCCAATTCTTGAAATTCCTCTTCTGTTATTTGTTTCGATTTCCGATAGGCATGAAGCCCTGAAACTGATTCACCAAGTGAGCCAAGTGCTATGTTGAGGAAGTTAAGATATTCGCGGATCGAGCGCCTGCAATACCCCTCAGAAATGTTTCTATGCACGGAATCGCTTGAAGCTATAGACTGTGCGGCCACCCGCTTCAATTCGAAGGGAAATCCACGAAAGACATCGCATGTCTTCACGTAATAATCAATTGCATCATTCCAAACCTTTAGTTTTTGATACCCCCGGTTCTTATTTTTTAGCATATTACATCACTCCATTACTCCCTGGCCCAGACCTGTTTTAATGAGTCTCTTGTCAATAAGCTATTCATATGAAATAGATCCACTGAAGTAATATAATTCCTGCAAGTCGCGCCAGGGCGGGCCAACACTCCATTTCTCCAATAGTCCGTGAACGGTTACATTGTTCATAGCTCTTTGTGTCTGAAACTCATGGATGTTTCGTTATTTAAATTATCGAGCGGACATTCGGAACAGAGTGGTTTTCTCCTGCAAAAATCTTTTCCTG
>DAOVDY010000233.1 GCA_030669265.1 Desulfobacteraceae bacterium
TACGAGGCTTCTATCAACGGCAGAGTCGCATCTTTAGCCTCAGGGTATATTTAGGTCATGCCAGAGCCCTGGTAACTATCTCTGCCACATCCAAAACCTCTAATTTATCCTCCAGTTCTTCTATTTTAACGGCATCATCCAGCATTTTGGCGCATTGTGGACAGGCAACAGCTATAATCTGCGCACCGGTATTAAGGGCTTGCCTGATCCTAATTCGACTGGGGCTGTCATCACCCCCGCCCAGGATATCGGTAAAGAAATTTCCTCCCCCTCCTCCACAGCAGAAGGCATTTTCCCTGTTTTGATCCATCTCAATCAGCTCGACTCCGGGAATGGATTCCAGGATTGTTCTTGGGGCTTCGTATTCACCATTATGTCTTCCCAGATAACAGGGGTCGTGATAGGTTATTGTGGCTTTATATTCTTTTAATGGTATCTTTTTGGACTGGATCAAGGGTGCAAGTATTTGGGTATAATGATATATTTCAATCTCTCCCTCAATGTCTGGATAATCTTTTTTAAATGCATTAAAGGCATGGGGATCGAGGGTGATGATCTTTTTTATCCCGAGCTCCTTAAATAAGGCGGTATTCTGCTCAGAGAGAGACTGAAATAACCCCATTTCACCAAGGCTTCTCACCTCATTTCCGTCACAAATTTCTCTATTGCCAAGGATGCCTATAGATACACCAGCTTGAATGAGAATATTTCCCACTGCCCTGGCAATCTCTTTAGCCCTTTCATCATATGAGCCGACACAGCCAATATAGAGGAGATAGTCTTGACCGTCATAAATTTGAATAGGAGTTTCATCTGCCCATTTTCCCCTCTCATCGGCTGGCTCTTTATAGGGATTGCCACTAATGTTGATGTTTTTCAGGTAATCTCTTACAGGAGGTGGTATGATTCCTTTGTTTACCATTTCTTCCCTTGCCGCAATAAAGATATTGACCAGATCATCACTGAATGTAAACACGCAATGTTCAACACAGTTAGCGCACGTGGCGCAGGAGAAAAGGATTTCCTGAAGGTGCTCGCTGTTTTTTATTTCATCATTGAGCCATGCCCGTATCAGCCACATCCTGCCTCCAGGAGAGTAGGTCTCAAAGGAAAATTTACGATATGATGGGCAGTTAAAGTCATAATAATCACTGGTAAGTTTGCAATAACCGCACCTAAAACATCTATGTACTATTTCTTCGTATTTCATCTAATTTACCTCCCAGTTTCCAGGATTCATAATTCCATGTGGGTCTAAGTTATTTTTTATCATCTTCATAAGATTACGTGTGTTTGGATCCATTCGTTCTATAGCCATATTCTGCTCAACTACAGTTGGCTTCCAGTAAACCCCACCAATTTTTAGGACATAATCACTAATCTCTTGAAGGGCATTTCTTGTTCGATCCATCATGTCGGAATCTGCCCTGTTAAAGGTAAAGGCAAAGCCAAACATCATGCTGTGGCCCCTGCCTATTATCCTAACCATACCTGAATATGCAAGATCATATTTACTGGAAAGCTCAACCAGTTTTCGTGAACACTCTGGATATCTTTCTACCAGGATAATAGGGCCGGAATATTCAAAGCCACCGCCCCTTTTTACGTCCGCCAGTCTGCTGGCACTTGTCTGGGGCATTTCCAGGAGTGTTGGCTTCATTGCTGGCGGAATTGACATAAAACCCCCATCTTTACTCTTGATAAACCCCTCCAGGGACTTCCAGATCATTTTTCTCTTAAACTCTATCTCCTCGTCTGTATCTCCGGTTAAATAGAAGCTGACATGGTGGTTGTCTTTAAACATCATTGGCAATGGTTGGGTAAAAATAAGGACATCTTCCGCCATTTCAGTGTGAGTAATTTCAAATATCATATCCGGAACAAGATTTTCATTATCTGTGATAAATATGTCCACGTCTCTCATTTTCTTTTTTGGATAAAGCCTCAGTGCCAGTTTAGTGATAATGCCAGTTGCCCCAAACCAACCCAGGAATAGCCCGGACAAATCCGGAAGTGGTGCTCCTTTAGAAAACCAATCTGAAGACATGGAAGGTGAACCAATGAGGCAGATCTCTCCGGATGGCAGCACAACCTCTATGCCACTCACCATATCAGAATTAAAACCATATTGTTGCGCAAGCCTTCCCTGGCCGTGTATCATTACATTTGCTGCTATTGTCGCTGATGGCGGCGAATCGGGAAGACTGTGCCTCAGCCTGGGATAATTTTTCTCTAGGTATGATTTTAAAAATCCCTGCGGAGTGCCCCCTTCAACAATTGCGTATCGTGCCTTTTCATTCACCTCAAGTATCTTGTTCATCCTTTTCATATCAATCACTATTCCCCCTTTAAGGGGAATAACAAGTCCTGTTAAGCCAAGACCGGCGCCCATAGGCACAATAGGTATTTTTTCTTTATTTGCAAGCCTGACTATCTCTTGAATTTCCTCTGCTGTTTCTGGCAAAACCACATAGTCTGGCTTATGGTCTGGCATGAGGCCTGGATCCCGTGCATAGAAATAGGCCTCCTCTTTCTTATCGGAGACATAGTTTTCCCCCACTATCGTGGCAAGTGTGCGGCCAATATCACTCATAATATCATACCTCCACTCCTGCTTCTTCGCCTATAGCCATCCTACATAGGTCAATTATATGGATTGGTTTAACCCCTTTTTTTGCCACTTTTTCTGACAGGGTATTTTGACATGCCGGGCAATTAAAAAAACAGTACTCAGCGCCATTATTAACCATATCATCTATATTCCGTGTCTGCACGTCATGGCGCAGGTCATAACCAGAAAGCATACCAAACATATCTCCACAGCAAAGGGCATTTTCGTTTTGATATTTCC
>DAOVDY010000062.1 GCA_030669265.1 Desulfobacteraceae bacterium
AAGCGCGGAGAGGGCAAATGGCAGGCGATTTCGTGGGACGAAGCCTTTGACCTAATCGAGAAAAAAATGAAAAAAATCCGGAAGGATTTTGGCCCTGAGAGCGTAATCTTTGCCATGGGGACTGGTAGAGATATAGGACCCTGGATTTGTATGCTTGCCTACGCATATGGTAGCCCCAATGTTATGTTTAGCCTAAGCGGAATTGCCTGCTACAGTCCAAGAATTGCCGCCGTGGATACTGTCCAAGGAGATTATTGCATCCTTGATGCAGCTCAATGGCTGCCAAAAAGATACGATGACCCGAAGTATAAAATTCCAGAGTGCATAATAATTTGGGGCTACAATATTCCAGCCACATGCCCAGACAATGTTTTTGGACACTGGATCATTGATCTTATGAAGAGAGGCACAAAAATTATTGCCATTGATCCCAGGTTGACTTGGTTTTCCTCAAGATCGAAAAAATGGCTAAGGCTCAGGCCAGGGACAGATGGGGCTCTTGCAATGGGATTTCTTAATGTGATTATCAATGAAGGTTTGTACGATAAAGAATTTGTTGAAAAGTGGACAAATGCACATCACCTAATCAGAAGCGACACTGATAAACTGCTGCGAGAGAGTGACTTGGTGGAGAGTGGTTCTGATAGTAATTTTGTTGTTTGGGACAGCAAAAAAGAGATGCCGATAATCTGGGAATCTAAAGAAGTCAAGTATAAATCCGAAGATATAAAGCCCGCCCTAGAAGGAAATTATGAAATCAAGCTTTCAGATGGGAAAAGGGTGTCCTGTAAAACAGTTTGGGCCGTATTTTGTGATGAGGTAAACCAATATCCAGTGGAGCGAGTGGCCGATATCACCTGGGTTCCAGAGAAGGATATCATCGAGGCGGCACGCTTTTATGCTAAAAGCAAACCTGCATCAATACATTGGGGTGTGCCCATTGATATGACACCCGCCATTACTCCCACTACTCAGGCCATCACTTCCCTTTGGTGCCTTACGGGGAACCTCGATGTACCTGGTGGGAATGTGATAGCCCGCTTTGCCTTTGATGCGGTTGCGTACGCTCTGCCCGGGGCCAAAGGAGTCATCAAATTAGACTCTAAAGAAGCCGACAAGAAAAGGATTGGAGCTGACCGATATGGTCCTTTGCGAAAATTCATCTGGCGAGCCCAAACAGATCTTGTTCTGGAACAGATCTTCACGGAAGATCCCTACCCCATTAAGGGTATATGGATACAGACATGTAATCCTGTGGCTGGTATAGGTCTTGATCCGAAAAAATGGGTCAAGGCGCTAAAAAAGTTAGACTTTGTGGTTGCGGTTGATCTGTTCATGACCCCGACAACTCAGTTGGCAGATCTCGTTCTTCCAGCTGCCACATTTCTCGAAAAAGATGGCATCCGAACATGGTGGGTTCCCCTTCAGAGTATCAACAAGGCTATTTCAGTAAATGAATGCAAGCCCGATATAGAGATAAACTTCGAATTGGCAAAGAGATTTGATCCCAATTTCCGCTGGAAAAACATTCATGAGCTTTTTGACGAAATCATTAAGCCTTCAGGTATAACTTTTAAGGAGCTACAGAAGAAAGGCTGGGCCTTCCCGCCAGAAGGCCATCCCAGCGCCCCATATCACAGGTTTGAGAAGGGACTGTTGAGACATGACAGAAAGCCTGGATTTCAAACTCCCTCTGGTAAGATTGAATTGTACGCATCACTACGTGAAGAATGGGGACTGGAGCCTCTTCCACATTATGAAGAACCACCGTTTACACCTACATCTCAGCCTGAACTCTATAAAAAGTATCCTTTGATTTTGTCCACAGGGAGAAGGTCCCCTGTATATTTCCATGCGGAGCATAGGAATATACCGTGGCTACGAGAAATAGAACCTGATCCTTTGATTGAAATTCATCCCGATACTGCAAAATCTCTCGATATCGGCAATGGAGAGTGGGTCTGGGTTGAAAATTGGCTTGGTAGGTGTAAATTTAAAGCAAAAGTCACCCTCGTTGTGCCTCCATGGATGGTGATGGCTCCTCACGGCTGGTGGTTTCCCGAAAAGCCAGGTGCTGAACCATCGCTTTTTGGTGTTTGGGAATCGAACATAAATCAGCTCATTCCCATGGGTTTCCAAGGTAAGGACGGTCTGGGTGCCCCTATAAAGCATTTGCTTTGTAAAGTCTACAAAGTCAGTAGCAGAGAGGAGAGGGAAGATGCCTAAGAAAAATGAATATGGCCTTTTGATTGATTACGAATATTGCACAGGCTGCTATAGTTGTCAAGTTGCCTGTGCCCAGGAAAACCAGTGGCCTGCAGGAATGAGTGGAATCCAGGTAATTGAAGTTGTCCAGAAGTTGCCGAGAGATAAAGCGTATCTTGCTTACCTTCCCTTTCCTACTGAACTATGTATTCTGTGCGCGCCTCGGACAAAGAAAGGGCTTGAACCAGCATGTGTGAAGCACTGTATGGCTTCCTGTATGAAATATGGGCGCGTCGAGGAACTAGCAAAAGAAATGAGTAAGAAACCAAGAATGGTTCTCTGGGTACCACGATAGTAATTATAGGTATCGGAGGGGAAATCTCCCAGATGTTAGAAAATATCATTTTAAGGGTATCCTCATCTTTGAGAGGATTCAAAAAATAATACAAAATATATAATTTACGATTGAAAGGAATAAGATCGAAAATGAAGAGCTATAGGCAATTAGTGTGGCTAATATTGTTTGGCTCTCTCTTGGGCATAAGCGAAGTAATGTTCGGAGGGCTCCTGTTTAATTAGAATGTGCCTTACGCTTCTGTATTTCTTTCAGCGTGGGCATTTTTTGTATTAGCTGTGGCAAGAGGAGTAATAAACAAACCAGGAACTTCAACCGCCATTGGGGCTATTGCTGTCTTGTTTAAATTGATTAATACATCACCATTCTTCTGCCATTTCCTTGGCATATTCGCTCTAGGAGTAGCCTTCGATATTGCCGCTACGTTATTGATAAAACACGAGCGTAAAATTATCTGTCGGAATAGCTTTTCCGGTGTAGTAGGCGCTTACGTCGGGTATCCGCTTTTTGCCCTAGTTATTACTTACATCGTACGTTATGAGATTTGGACTATCGTTGGTTCAGCAAAAGTGCTACATCATATTTTCGTGAGCGGGAGATTCGCGGCCCTTGCGGCTATTGTAATTGTGCCTTTGGGATACTGGATTGGTGTTAGCGGAGAAATTTTGGCACAGCGTCATCCCCGTTGGGCCTTGGGACGAATTGTAGGATAAATGGATGTAGATAGCTCTTGTATTTATTGCTCATAAACAATATGTAAAGGTAATCTATCTTAAATTATTCTTTGTCAAAGAGCTGTTTAAGGTGAAACATAGTGTTTTCAATGTTAACTCCGGGATATAAGAGTTAGAGATTAATAAAAATGCCTTGGGATACAAATTGTATTGTTCTTGCTGGTGGCAAGAGCTCGCGATTAGAACGTGATAAGATTTTAGAAACTGTTGGCGATAGGAGTTTGTTAAAGCGAGTAATAAGTGTTATTAGTTCAATTAATAGTGATATTATTATTGTTAAAGCTAAAGGGCAATCTTTTCCTCACCTCATAAGAAACCCAAGACTGAGGATAATAACAGATATTTATCCTTACAAAGGGATTGTAGGCGGTCTATATACAGGATTGGTAGCCTCAAATTCATTCTATAATCTTGTCGTTGCCTCTGATATGCCCTTTTTGAATCAAGCATTGCTGCATTACATGATACAACTTGCATTAGGTTTTGATGCAGTAGTTCTAAAGCTGGATAATATGGTTGAACCACTTCATGCAGTCTACTCCAAGCGCTGTGTAGCCCCTTTGAAGTGGATGCTTAAGCACAGCAATCTAAAAACTCATAAGGTTCTTCCTTTTATTAGAGTAAGGTATTTAGAGACTCAGGAGATAGATAGGTTTGATCCCAAACACTTAAGCATATTCAATGTCAATACTGAAGATGATTTAGCAGAAGCAAGGGAATTGGCAAAGGGAGATATAGGTGATGTTGAGTATTAAATAAGGTCTGAAGAAACTCATTTATTCACATAGATGTTCAGGAAGGGAGGAAAATTCATACGCTTTCCTAATGTACATCAATCTAGCGACTTACTGAAAAATCAATCATTTCCAGAAAATTGGGGTGTATTGTATTGTTCCAATTATTTACATTCTCTGTATTAAACTACACAACATGGTGACACGGTAGGTGACTCAGCAGGTCGGCTGTTGTCAGCAAAACGGGGAATAGTGATGGTAGAAAATTTCACCCTCAGATTCACCTTTAAAGAGGATTGTTATGTAAGTAGTATCATGATATTAATACTATGTTATATGTAAATGATTTATTTTATTCTATATGAGGAAAAAACGATTTTTAATAAATGTTTTTATAGGGTATTTCGAGATCAAAATGTCTGACCTGTTTGAAAGAGGAAAAGACTATCTATTAAGGCCTGAAAACTGGTTTTACTCATTAGCTTTAAATTGTATTCGAAAAGGAAAAACTCAAATAACAGAGATAAATAAATTTAGTGTTGGGGAAAGAGATTCCTGGTTTAGGAGTCTAAAATGAAAGACGAAAACAAAACAAAAAAACAACTTATAGATGAATTGGTAGAACTACGCCAGAGAATTGTTGAATTGGAAGCATCAAAAACAAAGCTCAAGCAGGCAGCGAAAATCCTTAAGGAATCTGAGAATAAATTCAAACTTTTATTTAATCGGGTTTTCGATGCCATTGTTATCATAGATAAAAAAGGGCAGATTGTTGATGTTAATGAAACAACATGCAGACTACTAGGCTATAAAAAAGAAGAGCTTCTAAGATTATCAGTTGAAGATATTCATCCTAATGAGGAGATGGAAAAAATACAAAAATCAGTCAGCAGAGTTTTAAAAAACGGTATAGATTTAATGGGAGAGACAGCGTTTATTACTAAGGATGGTAAAACCGTACCAGTGGAAGCAGGTGGGGTGACTTTTAAAATCGCAGGCAAAATTTACATCATAGGAAGTTTTAGAGACATCACCGAGCAAAAGCAGGCGAAAGAGACGCTAAGGGAGAAAGAAGCACAATACCGACGATTAATTGAAGGCCTAAAACGAGAATACCTTTTCTATTCCCACGACACCGATGGAGCTTTTACCTATATTAGCCCTTCAATCACTAATGTGCTCGGTTATTCTCAAGAGGATTTTCTGACGGAATATACTACATATCTGACTGAAAATCCTATCAATGAGGATGTCGTACACCATACAGAGCAAAGTATCCAAGGGAAGCAACAGCCGCCCTATGAAGTTGAGGTTTTTCACAAAGATGGCAGCATTCGCAGGTTGGAAGTTACAGAGGTTCCAGTATTCAATAAGGAAGGAAGAGTAATACTTGTCGAAGGCATTGCCCATGACATCACCGAACGTAAAAGGGCAGAAGAAGATGTGAAACGGCGGGCGGCGCAGGCAACATTGATCTATAAAGTGGGTCAGCGTGTGAGCAGTGAGCTGGAGCTAGAGGCATTGTTGTATGAAATCGTGACCACAGTGCGA
>DAOVDY010000221.1 GCA_030669265.1 Desulfobacteraceae bacterium
TTATATGATCATTTTTTTTCTCTGTCTCATCCTTCACAATTTTCTTCTTAATAAAAGAAAAATTCTCTATTGAGTTTGGTAACAAACCTCTCCCAACCAATATCCCCAAAAAGAATACCCAACCCAGGACAAAGAAAACCCCGATAGATAATAAAAAGAGGGATCTGAAAGAGAATTGAAAGATATGTCTCTTTCTTTCTTTCTCTGGGGTGGGTTTTCTATTATTAGCCATTATTTGTTAACTACATCTTTTCAGGGGCACTAAGGCCTAAAAGGCTGAGACCGTTTTTGATTACAATCTTTACACCTAAGGATAAAAAAAGCCTTGCCTGGCTTAATTTTTTATCTTTGCCGATGATCCTATGTTTATTATAATATCTGTGAAAGTTACCAGCCAGTTCTGCTAAGTAATACGTCAGTCTGTGAGGTGCTAACTCACTGACAATTTCCTCTATGAGGGAAGGAAATTCAGCCATTTTCCTTATCAAGGCAATTTCTTCGTCTAAAACCAACTTTTCATAGATTGGAGCCGGGTTTTCAGGAAGCGAGATATTTTCAATAGCTGCCTTTCTGAATACGCTGCAAATCCTTGCGTGGGCATATTGGACATAATATACTGGATTTTCACTGTCTTTTCTTTTAACCAGGTCTATATCAAAATCAAGGGGGGAGGTATGATCCTTGCTAAGAAAAACAAACCGTACTGCATCTACCCCAACATCATCTACAAGCTCTTTTAGGGTGACATATCTGCCTGATCTCTTGGACATCTTCACCTCAGCTCCCGCTTCCCAAAGCTTGACCAGTTGAATGAGGAGAACATCCAACCAGTCTTTCGGGATTCCTTCTGCCATGAGGGCTGCTTTGACCCTCGTTATATAGCCGTGATGATCCGCGCCCCAGATATTTATTACCCTTTTAAAGCCCCTTTCCCATTTATCTAGATGGTATGATATATCTGTGGCAAAATAAGTAAGGTTCCCATCTTTCTTTCGTATGACCCTGTCTTTGTCGTCACCAAAAGAGGAGGTTTTGACCCAAAGTGCACCATCCTTTTCAAATAGCATACCCCTTTTTTCAATTAATTTGATTGTGTTCTCGATTTTGCCTGATGAGTAAAGGTCACTTTCATTATACCAAAAATCGAAATTTACCCTGAAATTGGCAAGGTCTTCCTTTATCTCCTCTAACATCTTATCTTTACCCATCTTAGTCAATAAATCTATGGCATCATGAACATCAAGGCTCTCTAATGTTGTTTTTTGGGCGATTTCAGTGGCCAACTCCTGGATGTAGTCTCCCTGATAACCATCCGAAGGGAATGGATAAGATGGATCAGATAATTGTCTCCACCTACTATAAATGGACTCTCCCAGGATCTTAACCTGTTGGCCCGTATCATTTATATAAAACTCTCTCCTTACATCATAACCACAAAAATCAAAAATCCGGCAGAGGGTATCTCCTAAGGCTGCACCGCGACCATGACCAAGATGGAGAGGGCCGGTAGGATTGGCACTAACAAACTCTATCATTATTTTTTCCTTTTTTCCGAGGCTGTTGTGGCCATAATCATCTTTTAGAGTAATAACGTGTGAGAGGAGATCGTACCATTGTTCTATTGTAACAAAGAAATTTATAAATCCAGCACCACCTATCTCGGCTTTCAGAATAAAGTGATCATTGTCTATTAAATGCCGGATTATTATTTCAGCGATATTCCGAGGAGAATTTTTTTGCTTTCCAGCAAGGGTCATTGCC
Organism: Desulfobacteraceae bacterium; assembly: GCA_030669265.1. Lineage (GTDB taxonomy): Bacteria > Desulfobacterota > DSM-4660 > Desulfatiglandales > B25-G16 > B33-G16. Next base: position 1,762 of record DAOVDY010000221.1, read on the forward strand.
AGATTAGTAGCGAAATGCCCATGATCTGGATTATTGGGAACCTCGATAACAAACTCTGGTAAGGGCACCTTTCTTAAATAACCCTCCCTAAAGCAGAGATTTAATGTATTGTTAAGAATCTTAGCAATCTTCTGTTTCATGTATATATTTCCGATTGTTTCTGCTTCCTAAAGAGCAAAGAACCTCGTAAGAGATTGTGTCAGCCCAGCGAGCTATATCGTCAGATGTGATCATATTTCCTTTCTCTTTGCCCAGAAAGCATGTCCTATCACCCCTTTTTACGCCTTTAATTGAGGTTACATCTGCAACGGTCAGGTTCATGCATACCCGGCCTATAATCCTTGCCTTTTGACCATGGATCAGCACACTGCCCCTGTTATTAAGAGACCTGCTCAGGCCATTAGCATAACCTGCTGATATGATAGCTATCTTTCTTGAGCCATCTGTATAAAAAGTTCGACCATAGCTGATTGGAGTCCCATGCTCAACCGTCCTTACCTGCATAACACGGGAGCAAAATGTCATAACATGCCGTAAGGGTGGGGGATTTGCAAAATCTGGGCAGGGAAGCCCACCGTAAAGGACGATGCCTGGCCTTACTATATCAAAATGGGCCTTCTTATATCGAATAATTCCTGCGCTATTTGCCAGACTATTCATGCTAAACTCAACCCCATTTCTGCGACTGACAGAAATGGCTTCTTTAAAATTCTTGATCTGATTTTTTGTAAATAGCGTGTCTTGTTCATCTGCTGAAGAAAGATGGGAAAAGAGGCCTTCAATTTTTATCCCCTTCATCTGTCTAAGCTTATTTACGAATAAACCGGTCTTACGAAAGTCGATACCAAGCCTGCCCATACCTGTATCAATTTTTAGATACACCTTGACGGCTCTTCCCCCCTTTTTTCCCTCCTGTGATAGCATTCGAGCAGAATCTAGATCATAGATGATGGGGGTGAGATTATAGTCAGCCACCTTTTTTGCCTCTTGAGATGTGCCTATTCCAAGTAAAATTACAACTGGTAATTTTACTCCAACAGTTCTCAGTTTTATAGCTTCAGAAAGATAATCCAAAGCAAGTGAGTCAATATGAAGTTTCTCTAATTCTCTGGCTACGGGGATCAGACCATGGCCATAGGCATCGGATTTAACAATTCCCATGATTTTGGTCTTTTTATCCACTAACTCTCTTATTGTTAAAAGATTATCCTGTAAGGCAGAAAGATCGATTGTTACGTTGTTGGGTGATATATTCATGATAAC
>DAOVDY010000236.1 GCA_030669265.1 Desulfobacteraceae bacterium
TCTCTACAAGTAGCCATCCTGCTGCGATATCCCAGGGATTTAATTTGAGTTCCCAGAATCCATCAAACCGCCCTGCTGCAACATACGCAAGGTCCAGTGCTGCTGAGCCTGCCCTACGGATAGCCTGTGCCTTGAGGATCATTTCATTAAAGTAATTCAGATTATTGTGGCTGTCTTCCCGAATATCATACGGAAATCCCGTAGCCAAAAGGCCTTCGATTACTCTGTTCGTATTTGAAACATGTATTGCCCTGTCATTCAAAAAGGCCCCCTTCCCTTTTTCCGCAACAAACATTTCATCGAGCATAGGATCATACACAATGCCTACAATTATATTATCGAGCCTTTCAAGTGCGATAGAAACACAAAAAAAAGGGTACCCGTGGGCATAATTGGTGGTTCCATCAAGGGGATCGATAATCCATGTGAAATCAGATCCCCTTGTGGTATAGGTAAATTCCTCTGCCAGGATGTCATGATCGGGAAACAGGCTCGCTATTTTAGAAGTAATCATCCCTTCAGAGATTTTATCTGCCTCTGTTACCAGATTTATCTCTCCCTTATAATCTATCGTATGTTCTGAATTAATCCTATTCTTCAGAAACATCCCTGCTTCTCGGGCTATTTCTACTGCACACTCTTTGAAATCGTTCATTCTTTTTTATTCTTTTATAGGATTATCCGAATATGAGAAGGGTAATCATCAAAATGTAGTAACTATAATAGTATACTTTAAATATACTATATAATTACTTATTTTTATATGTAATAAAAATAATAGCTAAAATGCATATCCCATAGATATAACGCCAAATATCTGCTCGCTTGTGATTTCTTGGTCAATGGTTGTAAGCCATGCCCCATTTAAGAACTGTTTTTGGATCCCCTCCGTCTCTATATACTTATAATCAAGCTGAAGAGTTAAAAACCAATTGCTTCGGAAGTTATACCGCCCTTTCAGGGCAAACAAGATAGCATCTCCATCGCAGTCTCCTTCTGAAACCTTGGCCCGTAACACATGGACATCCAAATCTTTTACCGTAACAAGTGGCGAGTAACCAAGGCTCGCTTCAAGGCTCCATTTTTTGTTAAATGCATATTGTGTTCCGATTTTAATATAAGGAATACTATAGGTCACTTCATATGTTAAATCGACACTGCCGGTTCCTGTGTAATCATATCCTGGCAGGCCAGAGGGAGACCATTGTCGGTTAAGCTTACATTCATAATCAAAGCTCTGGTAAATATACCCAACCCCTGCAATAAGTGACCAGTGTGGCCTTTCAAAAAACCGGTAGGAAACATCTATATCCAGTATTAATGCATCAAGGTATGCATCGCTTTGGGAATATACATCTAACTGAGATGGATTCGTTGAGGTCAACCAGTCAGAGTCTTTCATTTTCCCAGCATTACTTGTGTAATTTTTTTTAGCCCCGACACTCACTTTCCATTTTTTTGCAAACTCCTTGCTTTCTTCAACAGAAAGCATCCATATATCTAGGGGAAACTCTAATTCGCTTATTGGAAAATGGAAGGTACCACTCCCAGACGGGGTGACATACTTACCCCCAATCCGATAGGTAGTATCCCCGCTCAATTCAACAATACCGGCCTTGATATACGTATTAGATCCCTGTGAAAAAGGTGTAGATTCATAGATCATAATAGGCCGGAAGATGTCTTTTTCTTCTTTATGCTCAGCGGTTGTATAGTGTTGCGCTTCAGCCCTGGCTTCGCTTGCAGCATAGTAATAAAGAAGTTTCTCTTTTTCATTCTCATCAGCAAAAAGATACGGGGTGAGGCAAAACGTAATAATAACAGGAAAAATCAGCTTTTTTATCATAGTCCTGCCCTTTTATAGGCTTGTTTACACTAATTTTCCAATCGAAAAGCCCCACCTCTCAAACAGAGAAGTAAGGCTTCATTGACAGGGTACCTTCTAATGAGTGATATGACAGCCCAACACGTCGGAAACGGTGTTGGCCAGTGCGGTGTCCACCTCTATGGTGCCGGTGGTAAGCTTTTCTGCGGTCTTTTTCTCCTTTAGCTCCGCGTGCGCCTGTATGATCCAGGTAACCGCCACATCAGGGAGCACCTTACCGGTATTGATCACCAGGTCAAATGCGCTTGCTGCTGTTGCATAATACCAGCTAATATCATAAAATGCCCTGACAAAGGCATCACGTTCTCTATCCCACTCCTTGAGCAATGCCTCGGCTCTGCCAGCATCTTCTATCCCCTCCTTTTCCATAGCCCGTCGTACCCTCACATGGAAGGGGGATTGTACACGTACGTTCAGCACGTCTGCAAAGGTAGATAACACGGCAAAGGCACCCCGGCCTACGATCACCATGTTACCGTGGTGGGCCAGTGCAAGGATGACCTGTTTCAAAAACTTTATTGTTGTCGTCCTCATGTCGTCAAAGCGTGCCCAAAAACCCGGTTTAGATTTACGCACCTCGCTTAATTGAACAATGCTGTGCTCTGCAAACACCCTTTCCATCGTGCTCTTGTCTACAAAATGGTAGCCAAGGGCCTCTGCAACCTTCTCTCCGATATAGCTGCCTTCGCTGTATATTTCTCTGGATATGGTTATCACTGGCATTTGCTCCACCCCCATGTTTTTTTCGAGATAATGCCTTAAATTTCAAAAGATATCAAGGTTTTTCACGTACCACGGGCTATCATCTACGAGCCTACCTCTTCACGTGTATCCCGTAATACAGTAGGGGTGATTATTGGTGATATGTTTTTCTTTGGTGAGAGCGTGCGCCGAGCTGACATCCATCTGGATATGAAGGCGGTTATTATAAATCCCAAGATAA
>DAOVDY010000220.1 GCA_030669265.1 Desulfobacteraceae bacterium
AAGGCAGCAAAAGGATACAGGGGTGGCAGAAGCAAGCTTTTAAAGACTGCGACTGTCGCTGTAATGAGATCCAGACAACAAGCCTATAAGGACAGGAAAAAAAGAAAAGGTGATTTCAGAAGACTCTGGATCATCCGAATTAATGCAGCTGCCAGAGAAAATGGGCTCTCCTACAGCAAGCTTATCATGGGAATGAAAAAGGCAAACATTGCATTAGACAGAAAGATCCTGGCAGAAATGGCTGTCAGTGATCCTCAAGGCTTCTCAGAGATAGCCAGGATGGCGGGGTGATTAACGATACACCCAGAAAAAAAATATTTCCAAAATAAACTGATTTTTTGAAAAATTCTTCGCTATCATACAAATAAAATTTTAGGTTTTGTGGAAAGGGGAACTTAATGGATACTACTGAAAATAAAATTAGAGAGTTAAAAGAAAGGGAAGAAAAAGAGCTCGCCATGGGGGGAGCCAAAGGGATTGAGAAGCAACATGATAAAGGTAAACTAACTGCAAGGGAAAGACTGGAACTCCTCTTTGACCCTAATAGTTTTCGGGAGCTTGATATGTTTGTCAGACATCGGTGTACCGACTTTGATATGCCTGAAACATTTATTCCTGGAGAAGGTGTAGTTACTGGACATGGCACTGTAAATAATAGATTGGTATATGCATATTCTCAGGATTTTACCTCTGTAGCTGGTACATTGGGAGAAATGCATGCCAAAAAAATATGTAAGGTTATGGACCTCGCTCTCAAGACAGGAGCACCCATTGTTGGTTTCAATGATTCAGGGGGTGCGAGAATCCAGGAAGGTGTGGATTCCCTTTCTGGCTATGGTGAAATATTTTTCAGAAACTCCTCTGCCTCTGGAGTGATTCCTCAAATCTCAGCCATTATGGGACCCACGGCAGGAGGTGCAGTATATTCTCCGGCAATGACCGACTGGATATTTATGACAAAGAAGAGCAGTTATATGTTTATAACTGGGCCAGCGGTAATCAAGACGACTATTGGTGAGGAGATAAGCCCTGAGGATCTGGGAGGAGCGATGACCCACAACACAAAAAGTGGGGTGGCTCATTTTGCATGCGATAGTGACACTCAGTGTATAGAAAGGATTAGAGAGATGCTGGGCTATTTACCGTCAAATAATATGGAAGACCCTCCGGTGGTGGAGTCAGGAGATGATCCTAATAGGACTGATCCTATGCTTGATAACATTATTCCAGATAATCCGAAGGCCTATTACGATATGAAGGACGTTATTCACTCCATAGTGGATAATGGCCAGATCTTTGAACCACATGAGCATTATGCAAAAAATATGGTTATCTGTTTTGCCAGGTTCAATGGAAAAACAGTAGGGATCATTGCAAATCAGCCAAGATTTCTGGCGGGTTGTCTTGATGTAAATGCATCAGATAAAGCAACCAGGTTCATAAGGTTCTGTGATGCCTTTAATATCCCCCTCCTTACGTTAGTGGATGTGCCTGGTTATTTACCAGGAAGTAACCAGGAATGGGGAGGTATTATACGGCACGGTGCCAAGCTTTTATGGTGTTATAGCGAAGCTACTGTGCCAAAGGTAACCGTGATAACCAGAAAAGATTACGGAGGATCATATCTTGCCATGTGCAGTAAGCATTTGGGCGGTGACTATGTGTTGGCATGGCCTACAGCGGAGATTGCTGTCATGGGAGCTGAAGGAGCGGCTGAGATTATTCATCGAAGGGAGATCAAGGCAGCATCTGATCCCAAGGCAAAAAAGGAAGAGAAGGTTACCGAGTATCGCAATCTCTTCTCCAATCCATATATCGCTGCCTCCCGGGGATTTGTAGATGCAGTTATTTTACCACGGGATACACGGCCTCGGATTATAGATGCCTTGGAAATCCTTACTGCAAAAAGAGAAACAAGGCCTGCAAAGAAACACGGGAATATTCCGGTTTAGACCCACAAGAAGTGGGAATAAATAAAATCACAGGAATTTCCTTTTTGGACGCAGATCCACGCAGATTATCAGGATTTTAAATATCTTGAGAAATGAGTTATCTGTGGCTATCTGCCCGCCCTGGTGCGACATGAATTAAGTATTATATTGTCTCTATAATAATTCCGAAGTGTAGGCTATAGAATTAAGTCCTTGATTACCAGGTCTGGGCCAGGGCGAAAACTTGTGTCCAAATTCAACTCAGGAGATAGGATAATGATTAGAGAGATTTCTAATAAGGAGATCATAAAGGTAGTCAGGGACCTGTGCATAGATGCAAATTATAACCTTGGCAACGATGTCCTTCGTGCCTTTGACAAGGCAATCGAGGCTGAGGAGTCAGCAACAGGAAGAGAGGTCCTGAAGGAACTGAAAGAGAATGCCAGGATTGCTCGGGAAGAGAAGGCTCCGATATGTCAGGACACCGGGCTTGCTGTCGTGTTTATAGAAATTGGTCAGGATATCCATATAACAGGCGGTAATTTAGAAGAGGCAGTCAACGAGGGAGTGAGACAAGGGTATGAAGACGGATATTTAAGAAAATCGGCTTGCCATCCTTTTACCAGAAAAAATACAGGTGATAATACCCCGGCTATTATACACATTCAAATTGTTCCAGGGGATAAAATGAAGATCGTCTTTGCACCCAAGGGAGGCGGTGCTGAGAATATGAGCAGGGTAAATATGCTTACTCCCGCAGTGGGTATTGAGGGAGTTAAAGACTTTGTGGTAAATAGGGTGAAAGAGTCTGGTTCCAACCCCTGCCCGCCAACTGTCATTGGAGTTGGAGTTGGTGGAACCTTTGAAAGATCTGCGATCTTGGCAAAAAAGGCAATCCTGAGAGACATAGGAAGCAGAAATCCTGATCCAGAACTGGCAAAAATTGAGGAGGAGATTTTAACAAGAATAAATAGATTGGGGATTGGCCCAATGGGATATGGAGGAAATACCACATCACTTGATGTATTTCTGGAAATCGAACCGTGCCATATTGCAAGCTTACCAGTAGCAGTGAATATCCAATGTCATGCTGCCAGACACAAAGAGGCG
>DAOVDY010000251.1 GCA_030669265.1 Desulfobacteraceae bacterium
GAAATTCCATTTCATCAGCCCAGTTTGGAACGGGTTTTCCCTTTTTCTCAGCCTGAGCCCTACGCATATCCATAACATTCTTAATAGTCTTAGGAAAGTGTGCCTTGGGATTCAGGGCTCCATTGCTATGATTCTTTATCGCTACCCGCAACAAGTCATCGTGAGTGGTTCCATGTTTTTCCATATGTGCCGTTGCCATAGAGGCATAAAGTCCCGGGAAGGTAAATCCGGCTGCACTTTCATAGGTCGTATCCGAACCACAGGCAAGAGCCATTGTGGTCCAGTTGGTTGGCAAAATGCTCATTTTTTCTGTGCCACCAACCAAAACCATATCATATATGCCTGAGGCTATCCCTATAATTCCCTCTCTCACAGCAACTGAACTGCTCGCACATGCATCCTCAACCTTAAGTGCTGGACGAGGGGTCAGCCCAGTTATATCAGCACATAAAACCCCTATCACGGATTGTGACTCCCACATCTCAGCCCCACAATTTCCCACATATAAGGCCTCAATCTCCTGAGGGTCAAACCCTCTATCCACAGAGTTCACCATATCAAGGAAGGCCTCTGCAAATAATTCACGGTTTGTCACATCGGGCCGGATTCCAAAAGGTGACATCCCTGCTCCAACCATAGCAACTCCTCTACCAAATCTCCTTTTTCTTTGAGCCATTATTCTTCCTCCAAAAATAAATTAGCGGTTATTTGAAAAATAATTTTATACATTAGCTTCATTACATTGTTAAACACAAAGTGTTTCATACATAGCATTTCCGAAATAGACAATCAATATTTCATTAATTGTCAAGGTATTGTAAACAAACGTTTAACATGGAACAATTTAGTTTTTTAAAGATAGATACCTTGATATTACATTCTCAAAAAAAAGCATGTTGATTTCCTGAAACTTCTTGGCTACATTACATTGAGAACATTTGGTTCCCATTCTGAGCAAAAAACCTTTTTTTCTAAAATCCAAATATGAAAAGTCCCAATAAAACAATCTACATTGTAGATGGAAGTTTATATATCCACAGGGCCTTTCATGCAATTAGAAATCTCTCTAATTCTAAAGGTCTCCCTACCAATGCTGTATTTGGCTTTACCAATATGCTTATGAAACTCCTTGATGATAAATCGCCTGATTATGTGGCTGTAGCCTTTGATGTGAAAGGGCCAACCTTTAGACATAAAATATTTAAAGATTATAAGGCTACCAGACCACCTATGCCAGAAGATCTGGCTGTACAAATCCCCTACATTAAAGATGTGGTCGCTGGCCTAAGTGTTACAATTTTGGAAAAGGAAGGATATGAGGCAGATGATATCATCGGAACCATTGCCTTATTAGCCAGCAATCAGGGTTTCAATGTAGTCATTGCGAGTAGCGACAAGGATTTCAGGCAAACTCTGTCACACAATACAGTTATGTGGGACTCAATGAGTGAAAAACTGACAAATTATGCTACTATAAAGCGGGATTATGGAATTGAACCTGAGCAGATAATTGAAGTAATGGCCCTCTCAGGAGATTCAGTAGATAATATCCCTGGCATTCCCGGTGTTGGTGAGAAAACCGCCCTCAGCCTTATTCAACAATTTCACTCAATAGAAAACCTCTTTCAAAATACTAATCAAGTAACGAAGGGATCGCTTAAGAAAAAGCTTGAGGAATTCAAGGAGCAAGCCTTCTTAAGTAAAAAACTGGTCACCATTAAAAATTCTGTACCAGTCGACGTAACGCTTGATGATCTCAGGCTCGGCTCCCCCAAAAAAGAGAGGCTTTTAGAGATATTCCGGGAACTGGAATTTAAATCACTTATAAATAAATTCTCCGAGCATGCAGAACTCAGTAAAAAGGATTATAGACTTATCCTCACCAAAGAAGAACTGGTATCTCTTATTGAAAATATAAGAAAGAAAGGAATATTCTGCTTTGATACAGAAACTACCAGTACAAACCATCTGGAGGCAGAACTGATAGGCATATCATTCTGTATTGAACCAGGAATTGCCTACTATTTACCCTTAGGCCATGCGTATAAAGGTGTCGGCCCACAGATACGTGTAAGCGATTCCCTCGATCTCCTAAAAGACACCTTCTGCGATGAGCAAATAAAAAAGATAGGCCAAAATATAAAATATGACGCTGAGATTCTGGCCAGGTACGATATCACTGTGAGGGGATTATTTTTTGATACCATGATAGCCTCATATGTTATTGATCCAACACTACGTCAGCATAATCTGGACTATCTGGCTCAACATTATTTGAGCTACAAGATGGTAAGCTACGATGAGGTAACTGGCCATGATAAGCACAAGAGTTTTGCCTATGTGGATATTAACAAGGCCAAGGAGTATTCCTGTGAAGATGCAGAAATCACTGTACGATTAAAATCCATTTTGGAAGAAAAACTTCAATCTGATGATAACTATACACTTTTTCAAGATCTGGAGATGAATCTGGTCCCAGTTTTAATGGACATGGAAATGACTGGAATAAAGATAGATGTGTCTTTTTTTAAAGAGATGTCAGAAAGATATGCCGATGAGCTTGTATCTATTGAACAGAGGATCTTTAGTCTCACTGGAGAAGAGTTCAATATCAACTCACCTCAGCAGATAGGCTATATTCTCTTTGAAAAGTTGAACCTACCAGGCAAAAAGAAGACAAAGAAAAAGACTGGATACTCTACAGATGTTGAAGTGCTTACAGAGCTC
>DAOVDY010000195.1 GCA_030669265.1 Desulfobacteraceae bacterium
TCCTATCATTGCCTATGAAAAGAGCTGCCGAACAACCGCCACACGCCACAGCTTATACAGCCGTTTTGCATAGGATATTGAAAAAAATTCATGCGTATGCAATACATAAAAAAATGAAAACGACACAATACTTTAAATATACGAGGAAAAGACCTGATCGCGCCCAGGTTAAAAATGAATGGATAGAATGAGTGAAAGAATTAAAAACAGAGATGCTCTCCTTTATAATTACCTAACCAGATAAGACCAACTTTTTGAGAGAAATTCTGGTCAAAGCTCTGAGTCCTGCGAATATACTTAACTGCCTCATATTCTGTTTTCATCCTTATGAGATCCTGTATATCCTCATAAACAACTGCATGACATAAGATATTATCTTCTACTCTATTTCTCAAAGAGTCTCCATCCTTCAAAAAGAAATGTGTCAAGTGGTTCATGGTATCTTCCATATCAGACTGCCACGTTATTTTATACACAGCCCCGCACCGACATTTATAAACCTCATCAAAATTGTCAGGGAAGGAATAAAAGTCTTCACAGAAAGGACACACTATTTTAAATGATCTCAATGCGACTAATCCTCCTAGAGTTCTATTGAAATTTATAACAAATTTTTTTATTAAAAATCTTTTCCCATGTCAATAAAATATCCTTGCGGATAGGAATAAAAAATGACAACATCCCATAAGTAAATTTTTTTTAACTGTTCAGGTAGCCACCAAGCCCGCCCTGGTGCAAATGCCTGAATATCATATAGGCGATGCATTATTTATCAGATGAATTCTATATATAAATTCATTGCAAGCCAGGTCTGGGCCAGGGACACAAATAATTGAAAATTGGCAATTGTAATTGGTGCCTTAGTGTCTTAGTGGCTTAATAGTTACAATTTTTCCTGAAGAAAAGAAAGGTTAAAGAAAAAGTTGAATACCCTCAATATTGATCGTATTAGTACCCATAGCTCTTATCAGGATCTTTATATCTACTATGTTGAAGGATCTCTAAAAAGGGAAGAAGAGTCTCATTTAGGACTTACATTTTTAGGCAATTGGGCCGAGGAAGACAGCTCTTTTTTATTCTTTACGCAACCGTCTAAGGATCTTGTACAAAGGATAATTGATAAGGACAAACGCTTACGACTGATTGATGAGTTTCATTTTACCTATGAAGAATGGTTAGGTGGTAAGGTTATACCGCGCAAGGTATCTCGATTTTTAATTGTCCCTCCGTGGGAAGACCGGCAGCAAAATGACGGAGAGCTAAAGATGCTGCTGAACCCTGGAGTTGTTTTTGGTACTTCCTTACATCCAACAACAAGAGATTCTTTATTGGCCTTATTAGAGATATCTGACAGATTACTATCTTATAGGGTTCTTGATCTTGGAACAGGCACAGGAATACTTGCCATAGGGGCAGCCCTATTAGGGGCAGAAAAAGTTTTGGCAGTTGATAATAATCCTTTGGCAGTAAGAACGGCCACCCTCAATGTGAAATTGAATGGATTAGAAGAGAGCATTGAAGTGAGAGAATGTTTAGCAGAAAACATTATAGATACACCCTCTGATCTGCTCATAGCAAATATCCACTTTGATATTATTCTAAAATTAGTAAAAGATGGGGGATTTATTAAGAAAAAATATTTTATTCTCTCTGGATTGATGAGAAGCCAAGCAATGGATATCAAGCTGGAATTATCTCGGTATCCGGTAGAAATTGTGCATGAGTGGGATAACGATATGGTTTGGCGTACTATTCTAGGAAGGATAAAGGGATCGTAAGATGGATAAAAATATTGAAAGCATTCCCAAATTGCAAGGCTATCACTGTTTTGCCTGTGGAACTGCAAATCCAATAGGACTTAATCTTAGTTTTTACAAAAAGGGAGAGTATGTTTGTTCAAATATAACCCTTGGAAAGAACTATGAAGGATGGGAAAATATGGCCCATGGTGGGATAGTGTCAACTCTTTTAGATGAGATTATGTCGTGGTCTATGATATATTTCAAGAAAATCTTCTTTGTTACAAGAAGCATGAAGATAAAGTACAAAAGTCCTGTTCCATTGCATAGACTATTGACCGTTAAGGGCACAATAATAGAAGGAGAAAAAAAGCGTTTATGTAAGGCTAAGGGATTGATCTGCGATGAGGATAAAAACACCTTGGTCAAAGCAGAAGCCACATTTGCCATTTTATCAGATAAAGATCTTTATTTAGTGCCGGACGAGTTAAAAAGAGATATGAATAATCTCTTTAAAAAATTTTAATCAGAGAAATTTAACTTCGCCAATACCAGACCACTATTGTGTATGATCGAAGAAAAAATCAGATTCCTATCCAAAGACCTGCACATTGAAGGCTTACTTAGCATCCAGGAAGGAGAAAGGGGTGTTATCATCACTCATCCTCACTCACTTTATGGCGGCACTATGTATAATCAGGTCGTAGAGACACTTGTTGAGGTCTATCAGAATAAGACCTTTTCCACCCTGAGATTTAACTTTAGAGGTGTTGGGGAGAGTGAAGGCAATTATGACGAGGGAAAGGGGAAGCAGGAGGATGTAAGGTCTGCCTTAAGTTATATGTATGATAGGGGGAAGAGAGATATTGACCTGGCTGGTTACTCATTTGGGGCATGGGTAAATGCCAAAATTAGGGACACTCATTCCCTATGCAGTAGAATAATTATGATATCTCCGCCAGTTACCTTCTTAGATTTTTCCTTTTTATCCTTTAACCCAAAGATAAGGTTTGTAATAGCTGGTGGCAAAGATGATATCGCACCAGCAGATAAGATAAAAAATGTTATCTATACCTGGAATCCTGAGGCCCATTTTGAGGTGATCGAAGGGGCAGACCATTTTTACACTGGCAGGATAGACTCCCTAAAGACTGCTTTATCTCGCTTAATAAATTAAATCAGTTCGCTTCGCTCATCCCGCTATGCGGGAGAGTAATGGCCCGCTCTCCCCGTCCCGAGACTGGGACGGGATCGGGAGGCGCGACATAACAGGGACATGCTTTTGTCACTAAAATACTATGGTTATAAGAACTATAGAATTGAACCTTTATGCAACCAGGTCTGGGCCAGGGGTTCAACCAAATGACTATTGAATATTGGCAATTGACAATTGTGAATTTCAAACATCAATATTCAATTCTTATTGTATATTATTCCATAAATCCATCGTTCCATGTGCCTTGCGTAAATCGATTGCTACTAAAAACCTATGATTTGAATGAATTGTAGAAATTCCGATCTAAAAAAATATGAACACTGTTGCATCCATAGAAATAGGAACCAACTCCATTAGGATG
>DAOVDY010000094.1 GCA_030669265.1 Desulfobacteraceae bacterium
TCTCTATCCACAGATACGGCAACAACTCTTCGGCATCTATACCAATCGCCCTGGATGAAGCCAACCGGGAAGACCTGCTTAGGAAAGGCGACTACATGCTCCTTGTAAGCTTTGGGGCGGGCTTAACTTGGGGAGCCTCAATAGTAAGGTGGTCCATTTAGCCAATTCTACGACCTTTCCCACCAGTCTATCTTAGCATTGACGTTTATTACACCTGATTCTCAAAACAGCCAAACCACCAAGATCTATCCATCGGCCTTTCCCATAAGCTTTCCAACGACCGCATCAAGCACAACTGCCATATCTTGCGATACTTGTCATTGACACAAGAGCGACTTTACCCTACTATGCCCTCATCCAAAAGAGAATCCTTTTCAAAGGTTAGTGCCAGAGAAACGGGAAGGTCATGAACCTACTTCATAAATTGAACATTTGATCGGAATCAAGAAGTTCTGTGAGAATACATTATATGTGAACCTATTCCGGAAATAGAATTTTCACATCTACCACAATGAAAAAGAGGTAATTGCTTATGGACACAATCAAAATCGCCATCGTGGGTATTGGTAACTGTGCAAGCTCACTTCTCCAAGGCATAGAATATTATAAAGGAAAGAATAGCAAAGATGCTATTGGATTAATGCACTGGGATATTGGGGGCTACAAACCCTATGATATCGAAATAGTAGCTGCCTTTGATATTGATAAAAGAAAGGTTGGTAAGGATGTTACACAGGCTATATTTGAACTGCCAAACTGCACCACTACATTCTGCAAAGATATACCAAGATCAGGTGTCACAGTTGAAATGGGTGCCATATTAGATGGTTTCTCTGAACATATGCGAGATTACGAGGATAAATATACATTTATTGTATCTGATGAAAAAGAACCATCCAAGGCGGATTGTATTAAGATATTAAAGGAATCCGGGGCTGAGATCCTCCTAAATTATGTCCCAGTAGGATCAGAGAATGCTGCCAAATTGTATGCCCAATGTGCTCTTGAGGCTGGGGTAGGATTTATAAACAATATTCCTGTATTTATTGCCAGCAATAAAGAGTGGGGAGAAAGATTTGAAAAGGAGAAAATTCCAATTATAGGTGACGATGTAAAATCTCAGCTCGGTGCAACTATAGTACATAGAGTCCTAGCAACCCTTTTTAAATCCAGGGGAGTAAAACTTGAAAGGACATATCAGCTCAATACAGGAGGTAACACGGATTTTCTCAACATGCTAAGCAGAAGCCGCCTTGTATCAAAAAGAGAATCCAAGACAGAATCTGTGCAATCTCAACTCCATGAAAACCGTCTGGAAAAAGAAAATATTCACATAGGTCCCAGTGATTGGGTTGCATGGCAGAAAGACAACAAGATAGGTTTTATCCGGATGGAAGGCAAACTCTTTGGTGATATACCTATGAACCTTGAATTGCGGCTTTCAGTGGAAGACTCTCCAAACTCCGGTGGGGTAGTAATAGATGCAATAAGGTGTTGTAAACTTGCACTTGAAAGAGGCAAAGGGGGCATCTTGTACTCTCCTTCTTCCTATTTCATGAAACATCCTCCAAAACAGTATACAGATGATGAGGCATACAGGATGACCGAGGAGTATATTGCGGGAAATAGAGAGGATTAAAAACAATCAATGAGGAGTAAGCAGTTCGCAGTAAGAAGAAAACTGCTTACTTTTTTTGCATACTATGCATACTTTACAACAAGGAGGATTATATGGATTGGGGTATTGAAAACAGGCTTTCCAGATTAATTAAAGAGGATGGTCGCTGCCAGTTTTTGCCCATAGATCATGGTTATTTCCAGGGTCCAACCAGTTATTTGGAAAAACCATCTGAGACAATAAAAGGACTCCTTCCCTATGCCGATGGTCTCTTTGTTACAAGGGGTATAGTACGCTCCTCTGTTCCCCCCAACTGCCAAACCCCAATTATCATGAGGGTTTCTGGTGGTACCAGTATAATTGGATCAGACTTAGCTAATGAGACCCTCACTACATCAATAGATGAAGTTATCAGGCTCAATGCCACTGCTGTGGGTATCTCTATATTTGTGGGGTCTGACTATGAAAAGCAGACATTGACGAGTCTTGCTCAGCTTGTTAATCAATGCGAACCATATGGTATCCCTGTTATGGCCGTAACCGCAGTGGGTAAGGAATTAGAACAAAGAACAGCCAGATATCTTGCTCTAAGCTCTCGAATTGCCGCTGAATTGGGAGCAAGGATTGTAAAAACCTATTATTGCCCGCAAGATTTTGAAAAGGTAACAGAAGGATGCCCCGTTCCTGTTGTTATTGCAGGCGGCCCGAAATGTGAGACAGAACTTGAGGTATTTGAATTTGTTTATGATGGCATTCAAAAGGGTGCAATAGGAATTAATCTGGGGAGAAATGTCTGGCAAAACCCGCATCCAGTCCCTATGATGAGAGCATTAAATAATATCATTCATAAAAATTTAACGCCTAAAGAGGCTCAGGAACTTTTCGAGGAATTAAGCAGAAGTCAGTAGTCAGTTGTCGAAGACCAACGGACTACGATCAATGGATAATGGACACTATGAAATGCGCAATGTATTACAATAACAGAGATATACGACTGGAAGAAATCCCTGTACCCAAAATCAAAGCAGATGAACTGCTGGTCAAAATGCATGCATGCGGGATCTGTGGCAGTGATGTCCTGGAATGGTATAGAATAAAAAAGGCCCCTATTGTCCTCGGCCATGAGATGACAGGGGAGATAGTTGAAGTGGGAAAAAATGTTAACAAATATAAGGTAGGCGATCGGGTCTTTGTATCCCATCATGTCCCTTGTAACACCTGCCATTACTGTTTAAGTGGTCATTATACTGTATGTGACACCTTAAGAAAAACAAACTTTGATCCTGGAGGATTTGCTGAGTTCATCAGGGTTCCTGGAATTAATGTTGACCGAGGGGTATTCCTTTTGCCTGATGAGATCTCCTATGAAGAGGGAACGTTTATTGAGCCATTAGCCTGTGTTTTAAGAGGTCAAAAAACTACTCACCTACAAGCAGGTCAAACAGTCTTTATAATCGGGGGAGGAATTTCAGGCCTGCTCCATGTTAAACTGGCAAAGGCCTTAGGAGCAAGCTCTGTGGTGGTAACTGACATAAATAAAAAACGGCTGGTATTCGCTGAAAAATTTGGAGCAAAAGCAGGCATTCCGGCTGACAATAACATTACCGAGCATCTTAAACAGATCAATAACGGGCACCTCACTGAGGTGGTAATAGTTGCAACCGCTGCCTTAGAAGCAATCTCTATGGCCTGGAAAACTGTTGATAGAGGGGGGACTATCCTTATGTTTGCCCCGCCAAAGCCAGGCACCGATATCGCTCTGCCCTTATTTGACATCTGGCACGATGGAATAACAATTACGACATCTTATGCCGGCTCCTCCTTAGATATAAGCGAGGCCATAGAGTTGATTAGGTCAAAAAATATCACGGTAGAGGATATGATAACCCATCGTTTTCCACTTGCAAGGGCAAGTGAAGGATTCTCCCTTGTTGAAAAAGCTGGGGATTCGATCAAGGTAATTATCACGCTCTAAGCTCCTTATCTTTTATCATGGGGACAAATAGCACATCCATTACCTCTTTTTTTGTTATCTCACTCTTGTCTTTTCGAAGAAGAACCAGCTTCTGTATCCCTCTCTTCTCTCCTACAGGAATAATCATCCTTCCACCATCGGTAAGCTGATCAATAAGTGGTCTTGGGATTTTACCTGGGGCACAGGTAACTATTACAGCGTGAAAAGGCGCTTTTTCTTGCCATCCTTTATACCCGTCACCAATCTTTACATAAATGTTCCTATATCCCATCTCCTCCAATCTCTTCCGAGCTGTCTCACCCAAACGAGGAATTATCTCTATTGTATACACCTCCCTCACAATCCCTGCCAGAATAGCTGCCTGATAACCCGAGCCTGTTCCTATCTCCAATACCTTATCTTCTGGAGATAGATCTAACACCTCGGTCATAAATGCCACTATATATGGCTGTGAAATAGTCTGGCCCTCTCCGATTGGAAGAGGCCTATCATCATAGGCCAATTCCCTTCTGTTTTCAGGTACAAAAAGATGTCGAGGCACATTCCGCATAGCCTCAATAACCTGTGTATCTTTTATTCCCCTGGATATTATCTGGTTAGTGATCATCTTCTCCATGAGATCAAAAAAAATAGATTTTTTTGAGGTGAACTGTTGGATATTATGCAAAAAATAAGTAGCAAAAGGAAAGAAAATTATGCTATTTTGATTATGGTAGTTTCAAAATAGTATTATATTATTAAATTATTACCTCCTGTTTAAAGGGAAGGTTATATTTTCCATGAGCTACACTGCATTTTTTCGTCTTTATGAAGAATTGAATGATTATCTCCCTGTTAGCAAGAGAAAAACGATCTTCAGCCTATCTCTAAAAAATCCAACCACCATTGATGAGGCAATTTGCTCACTGGGAGTTCCACCTGAAGAGGTTGATCTTGTTCTTGTCAACAGCGAATCAGTTCCCTTTGACTACATTATTACTGAAGGAGATAAAATCAGCGTATACCCTATTTTTGAGTCCTTGGATATTAGCAGTGTAACAAAACTTAGAGATAAACCTTTAATTAATAAACCTTAGGCTTATTAAACCTTTATCCGCCGTCATTCTGGCGGACTTGTCCGCCTCCGGCGGATTCAAAAAAGTATATAACTTGAAAGGAGTTAAAAATGGCAAGAAAAAAAATTAATGAAACTATAAGGCAAAAGGTTATAAAGGCCCATGAAAGTGGACAATCCATGAGAAAAATAGCCAAGGAATTTTCAATAGGTCTCGCGAGCGTACATAGAATAATTAAAGAGAAAGAACCACAAAAAGGTCAAAAAAAGG
>DAOVDY010000241.1 GCA_030669265.1 Desulfobacteraceae bacterium
GCGACATAGGACAGGCGCCTGTGTTAAAACCCCCTCCAAAACCTTTTATTAATCCTGATCATCATGGGGCACTTGAAGGGATTAGCATGGAAATGTGGCATTTGTATCCAGATAGGATTGAACCAACAATCGATCATTTGATCAATTCATTGAAACATGAGGGCTGGCAAACAAGGAAATGGGCAGCCAGAGCGTTAGGGGAGCTCAAAGCTACCAGGGGAGTAGACGCGCTGATTAACACCCTGAAAGATGGGCATCCCCTGGTGAGAAAGAGTGCCGCTGCAGCTTTAGGGAAAATCCAACACCCTCGGGCAATAGAACCACTGATTCAGACCCTAAAGGATAAGGATTCGGGAGTGAGAGGAACGGCAGTAACAGCTCTATCTAAGATCGGTTATTCGGCAGCCGAGCAGTTGTTTAAAGCGATGAAAAACGAAGACCCAAGAATCCGAAAGGGTGCCACGATCGTCTTGGGAACGATTGGCGATCCCAGGGCAACGGAGTCTCTTGTTGCACTGCTCCAAGATAAAGAACCTTACATTGTATTAAGAGCCATAAACGCTTTGGAACATATTAAAGAGGAGGTTATTGCAGAGGCTCTCGTAGCCGCTCTTGATCGTGTTGATGACAACATGAGAGTTACAATTGGCTACTCATTGCGTAAGATTGGGCCACCAGCTGTGGAGCCTCTCATAGGTGCTTTAAAGAACCGAGACCCGCAGATCCGAGTGCGAGTAGCATGGTTCTTAGGCTGGTTTGAAGATCCCAGGGTGGTTAAGCGTTTAGTTTCAGCCCTTAAGGAGGATGAGAACTGGAGAGTCCGGAAATCTGCGGCAGGCGCCCTAGGAGTTCTCGGAGATCCTAAGGCAGTAAAACCTCTGATAGCGAGTTGGATCGATGAGGCGCAGGAAGTGCGGAAACGGGCGGCAGAGGCTTTGGTCCAGATCGGCAGGCTTTCAGTGGATCCGCTAATTAAGGTATTGGACGAAGATGATTATTACCTGCGGTGGAGAGCGGCCTGGTGCCTGGGGAAAATTAAGGATTCAAAAGCGGTTGAGGCTCTGATACTCAAGCTTGGGGATCACGTATCTGAAGTCAGATGGACAGTAATAGGCGCTCTAGGGGAAATCGGAGATAAAAGGGCTTTTAAAGAGTTGGTAGTAATGGTAGAGGACCCAGACCTAGGAATTAAGCAAAGAGCAGAATGGGCGCTCAAGCAAATCGGGGAAGGAGAAGTTAAATAGGGACGCTCTTGAGTTATTAAGTTTTTTTAGATTTTTCAAAATGTCAGGTATCTTGCCAATGCTTTCAATCTCCACAATGTTGTGATATCGGAAAAATATCCAACGTTGACTCGGGTTTTAGCTGCCACATATCAACAATCTAAAAGGTATAGTATTATAATAGAACATTTTTTAATACGATTTTGCTATGGGATTTACCCTGCTTGCCAAAAGGCACAACTTGGTTCTATCTGATTTTATTACAACATATAAACACAATACTGAAAAGTTTAGGCTTCAAATTTGTCCAGAACTATAGCAGGATCCTACAAAATCGACTTCTATCATCCTGGCCAAACAATTTTATTGTACTGTAGATCCTTCAGGCCAGGATCCTTTTCATTAGAAAAGCCCAGTGCACATGACCGGAGAACTTCGGAAGAAAACGCTTAAAATGGATTTGAATGAGTTTTAACAGAAAGGATCTGTTTTAGCCGTATGGCAAAATAGATAATGGAAAAAAGATAAGCCGGTAGATAAAGCCACCATGCAAAAGGGTTGGGAACCCCGCTTCGCATGATGTCACCAGGGACCTGCAAGATGTTCTTCCAATCCCAGCAAAACGCTACAATGATCAGCACACCACAGCCTAATTCAATGGCCATATCATACCATCGCCAACTGACCACATATCCTTTCTTATAGTAGTAAATAATAAGTGAACCCGCCCCAACCATGGTCACCGCAATCAATAATGGTGTGATCACAGGCCCCACCCAGGGCAGGGGCACGTAAAAGAGAAGATCCCAACTCATAAGACTCTCGGGCCAGCCCACCATGATATATAGCCAGATGTAATAGAAAATATCCCAGATACCGAAGGCGATCATAAAAAAGCAAAACCTCTGTAATTTACTCTTTCCGGTGACCCAACCTACTGCCACAAACATTACAATGGTTGCAATCTCACGCCCAAACTCGATTCTGATAAGAGGATCTATAATATGTTTGCCTTCCTTCCAGACAACGAATAGGGGGAATTTGAAGACACCGTCAAAGTATATTTCCCTAAGATAAACCACCACCGCACTTTCGACCCAGGCAAAGGAAATAGCAAAAAATACCACCCAAATCCATCGTCTGAAGGCGTCTTTTGTGTT
This sequence comes from Desulfobacteraceae bacterium, assembly GCA_030669265.1. Classification (GTDB taxonomy): domain Bacteria; phylum Desulfobacterota; class DSM-4660; order Desulfatiglandales; family B25-G16; genus B33-G16. The sequence goes on from DAOVDY010000241.1 coordinate 2,384, forward strand.
GTTGTTAATTTCGGCTTTCAATCTGAAGGTTCTTTTTTCCATCACTCATTCCATTGAGTTTTTGTAAAATGAAGTGATAATGTTAGTAAGTGATAAGGGGTTGCTTTTTCGGAGAAGGAGTGTAGGAAAATTAGGCTTGTGTGTCAATCAAGAACCTAAGGCATGATAGTGGGTCAGATCTCTATAAATGCAAGAAAATGAGAGCGAAAGATGGGACGTACATAAGATTATAAGTTGTTGGGCATTAATTATTGAATACCTAACACGTAAACTAAGTGGCAACTATAAAACACTGCGCTGCTCTCCACCTTGTGCAAGTTTTTGATATCTTCCCATGACAATATTCCATGGAAAATACAGCCACGTTGCCGATATAGTTCAGCTATGTCAGGCTTTCAGGGAAGTGATAATTTAAGGGATA
>DAOVDY010000160.1 GCA_030669265.1 Desulfobacteraceae bacterium
GGATTTCGATTAGCTACAATAACAGCTGCGGCTGCACCGGCCGAGTGTCCATAAAGAAGAACAGGTTCGTTCACCCAGTGTAATACCGCTTCGATGTCCTCGGCAAAGCGGGGTGCATTCATAAAGCGATGGGGGCTTGAGGTGCCATGATCGCGGGCGCTGTGTATGACGGTGGTAAATCCCATTTTTCCGAAGATTCTGGCCCTGCCCACCATTCGATCTCGATTTCTGCTCCACCCATGGGCTAAAATTACAATACCCCTTGACCTGCCTTTAGCTTCCACACGCCAGACTTCAAGTGAACCCCCATCCTTTGCAGGAATTCGAGTATCTAAGACCTCACCCCAATCGGGTATCTCTTGAACTGGTTCTCGGGGTAGTTGATGAACGAGGTAGGTAAAATACAGTGTCAGGAGGAGATAAATGATACATCCTCCAATGATATACATCAATGTTATTTCCCCTTTTCCTGTGATTTAAAGGTTTGTATATATAGATGAGCACTATTAGTATGTCAATTTAAGATATACTACTGAGAGCATCAAATAGTTTGCAATATCGAGATGGTCACTTCAGAAAAGGTCTCATTACCTGAAAATAATGGGTTCAATGTCACCTATGACTACTTATTTTCTTACCAATAAATTTATAGTATAGGAATTTCCTTTTTTAGACAGGATAGACGGGATGTTCTGGATATAAAGAATATAAAAAAATCTTGTTAATCCTGTCAATCTTGTCAAAAAAATTCCCCGACATGTCGGGGCTAAGTTCTTTCTTAGTAGGATATGAAAATGATATCAAAGCAGCAACCACTTTTTTTCTTCTCTGTAATTACCTGAATTTTTATATTATATGTATTGACATTTGAAAAATTTACGATTACCTTTCCATTCTTAAAATCACAGAAATAATAGCAAATTTTTCAATAATCCCTAACGCTAAAAACTGAGAAGAAATGGAGGAGAATGAAGATGAGAAAGAATGCAGTGCTAAGAAAAGCCCTTTTTACCCTTTCTTTTATCATAACCCTATGTCTAAGCACGTCTTTTATCTCTTTGGGGTTGGCAAAAGAGGCCAAGGAGGAAGATAAAAGACCAGAGAGGGGAATATCAATAGCCTTTGAATACCCAGAGGTGATAATCAATAAGGGAGATGATGTAACAGTAGACATCTTTGTGAAAAACAAGGGTAAAAGAGATGAAAATGTGTACTTTACAATCCCTTCAACTCCCCCTGGATGGAAAACCAAGATTAAAACATACAGTTTTTCTGTGACGTCTGTCCATGTGCCTGAGGGAGATGATAAAAATGTTCAATTTTTTGCCGAGCCAGAAAAAGATACCAAACCAGGGTCATATAAATTTAAGGTAGACGCAAAGACAGAGGATGGGAAACTCAAGGTATCCCATCACCTACAGATTACCTTAAGGGAGGAGAAAGAGAAAGAGAAAGGCAATATAGAACTTACTACCTCTTATCCTGTCCTGCGGGGGCAAAGTGATGCAAAGTTTGAGTTCTCTCTTGATATAAAAAACAAAACCGATAAGGAAAATACTTTTAACCTTACTTCCAAGGGGCCAAAAGACTGGCAGATCAATTTCAAACCTCCATATGAGGATAAATATATCTCAAGCCTGAGACTTAAAGATAATGAGAGTAAAAGTTTAAATGTTGAGGTAACCCCTGATCGCTTCTGCAAGGCAGGAGAATACGTCATTCCAGTCGCCATAGGCGCGGGGGACTCTAAAACAGAGGCAGAGTTGAAGGTAATTATTACTGGTACATATAAGCTGGAGGCAGGTACTGCTACAGGACTTTTATCTCTTACAACGGAGAAAGGCAAACCTGGCAATATTTCCATATATGTAAAAAACAATGGTTCAGCAACAATCCACAATATCGAGTTTTTATCGGTAAAACCGGAAAATTGGAAGGTGGAGTTTGAACCTGAAAAGATAGAGGCCTTGGAACCGGGCAGCTTAAAACAGATTGAGGCAAGTGTAGTTCCAGCCCAAGAGGCGCTTGTAGGAGATTATGCAGTTGGTTTAAGTATTAGGGGGGAAAAGAGTTCAGATGACCTCGAAATGAGGGTAACAGTCAAGGCCTCGGCAGCATGGGGCTGGATAGGGATCGGAATAATTGTTCTTGTGATTTTAGGCCTCTTTGGTCTCTTTGTTTCCCTTGGAAGGAGATAATATGAATCAAAAGGCAATTATTGAAACCCATAACTTGAGCAAAACCTATGATAACCAGATTGCAGTTGATGATCTGACCTTCAGTATAGAAGAGGGTGAGATATTCGGTTTTCTGGGCCCAAATGGTTCAGGCAAGACAACTACCCTGCTGATGCTACTGGGTCTTACTGAGCCTACCAAGGGGTGGGCACGGGTTTCAGGCTTTGATCCCACTAAAGAGGCTATCAAGGTCAAAGAGATTGTTGGCTATATCCCGGAGAGTATTGGTTTCTATGATGATATGGATGCCATAGAAAATCTGCTTTTTATAGCCAGACTAAACAATATACCTGATTCTGTGAGCACACCTAAAATCGAGGAGGCCTTAGAGAGCGTGGGAATCAAAGATGAGGCAGAAAAAAAGGTAGGTGCATATTCCAGGGGAATGAGGCAGCGCTTGGGAATGGCTGAGATTCACTTAAAGGAGCCAAGAATTGCATTTTTAGATGAACCTACACTGGGGCTTGATCCTGAAGGGACCATTCGGATCATTGACTACATTCAATCATTAAGCAGGGATAAAAACATAACGATTCTTCTCTCCTCCCATGATCTTAAACAGGTACAAAAGATATCAGATAGAATAGGGATCATGATTAATGGGCGGATGATCGCTGTGGGTCCCATTGAAGAATTGGCAAAAGAAAAACTGGGTGTAGATGATAAGGAAATCTCTTTAGACGATGTGTATATGAAATTTTTTCAGGAGGGCTCCCTATGACAGGTATCGGCACTATTGTAAAAAAAGAATTGGCGGATCACTTCAGTAGTTATCGGTTCATTATTCTTTTTGCCCTGATTGCCATGGTTAGTTTAATAACGACATACATGGTAGGTATTGGTCTCAGGGAGGAGCTTGGCGGTGTTGCCAAACCAAAGTTCGTATTTTTGATGCTTTTTACCTCCACAGGCCCTCTCTTTTCCCTGGTTCAGTTTGTCGGTTTTTTTGGGCCCCTTATAGGGCTGATTCTTGGTTTCGATGCTGTAAATAGAGAGAGGAGTAGTGGGACATTAAGCAAATTAGTCTCGCAGCCTATCTATAGAGATTCTATTATTAATGGGAAGTTTTTATCAGGTGTGGTTACCATTGCTATTATGTTGATCTCTATTCTTCTTGTGGTATCAGGTCTGGGGCTTACATTGATTGGGGTTGTGCCTGGTGTCGAGGAGGTGTGGAGGATCTTTATCTATCTGATTATTAGCATATTTTACATCTCTTTCTGGCTAGGTATTAGCATACTCTTTTCTATTCTCTTTAGGGGTATTGCTACATCAGCCTTAGCTACATTGGCTATATGGATCTTTTTCTCATTTTTTATTTCCATGGGCGCTAGTGTGATAGCAAATTCCCTTATCCCGCTTGATAGAAATAGCAGAGAAGATCCTGAAATGGTAATGAAGCATATGAGAGTTCAGCGGGCCATATCTCTGATCTCCCCTATGCAACTCTATAATGATTCCACT
>DAOVDY010000146.1 GCA_030669265.1 Desulfobacteraceae bacterium
GATGCCATAGGAAAGATATGCGGGGAAAACGCTGCATCTCTGTTAAAAATAGGTTAAGCGTTCACAGGGCGAAGCCCCTAAGTTCACGAAAATCTCACATCATCTGATACGGGTCAACATCAATTATCATTCTTACCCCGCTTGAACTCAGAATCTGGACAGAGAACGTTTCGACCTCTTTTAATAGTTGGTTGAGGTATCTGGAGGTGCGGGATTTGATAAGAATATGCTGCCGGTATTTCCCTTTTAGCTTTGCCATAGGGGCCTCAACTGGTCCAAGAATCTCTATAGCATTTTTTCTTTTTGCCTGCTTTTTTAGGCTTTTGCGGATTTTCACCCCAATATGGTGAGCTATTTTTTCTGTTTTTGTTTTGCTATTTCCAAGAAAGCGCACAGTGGCTATTAAGGAAAATGGTGGATAGTTAACCTGCTGCCTGAGGGCTATTTCCTGGGAAAAAAATTTTGTATAGTCGTGATTTTTGGTAGCAGTTATTGCATAGTGTGAAGGATTGAATGTCTGGATGATGACCTTTCCTGGCACGTTGCCTCTACCGGTCCTGCCTGCCACCTGGGAAAGCAGTTGAAAGGTAACCTCTCCAGCACGGAAATCAGGGTAATTGAGTGACAGATCAGCAGAGATTACCCCGACAAGTGTTACATTTGGAAAATCATGGCCCTTGGTAACCATCTGTGTCCCAACGAGGATATCCGTTTCGTGCTGCATAAATCGTTTCAAAACCTGTTGTACCTCACCTTTATGTCTCATAGTGTCTCTGTCCATTCTCTCTACTCGTGCCTCTGGAAACAAATCCCCTAATACCTCCACCACCCTTTGTGTACCGAATCCAAATGGTCTTAGTTCTTTACCGTTGCAGGCCGGGCACCTATTCGGGGGTTTTATTGAAAGGCCACAGTAATGACAGAGCAGATTGTCTCCATATTTATGATAGGTCAAGCTTACCTCACAGTTTGGGCACCTGATAGCCTCTCCACAAAACCTGCACAGGTAAAGGGAACTGAATCCCCTTCTGTTCAAAAACAGGATAGTTTGTTTTTTCTGAGCCAGATTTTCCTGGATAGCTTCCTTTAAGGGGGGGCTCATGATACTCTCGTCCTGTGCAGCGGAACTTCTCTCAAATTTTGCCATATCTATAACTTGTATATCTGGTAGCTCCCTTCTGAGGATCCTCTTTGGCATGGCGAGAAAGCCATATTTGCCTATTGCGGCATTCTGGTAAGACTGAATCGATGGGGTTCCGGAACCAAGTATAACAAGGCCCGCTGAGAGTTTTGCCCTCACAATGGCGGCATCCCTTGCCTGGTAGCGGAATTTCTCCTCCTGCTTATAGGAGAGATCATGCTCCTCATCAACAATAATAAGGCCGAGCCTGGAAAGAGGGGCAAAAAGAGCTGATCGGGCGCCTATAACAACATCAGCATCTCCCTTTGCTATCCTGATCCATTGATCATATCTTTCCCTTTTTGAAAGAGCGCTGTGAAGGATGGCCACCCTATCTTGAAAGCGGGCCCTGAAAAGAGACGCCATAGAAACAGTTAGGGCAATCTCTGGCACCATTATTATGGATTGCCTTCCTAATTCTTTAGCAGCCTTGACAGCATGATAATAGACCTCTGTCTTACCGCTGTCGGTTATGCCATGTAATAGATAAGTAAAAAAGGCATTGTCCTTGAGTTTTTCGCTTATCTTTTCTACTACCTCCTTTTGTTTTGAGTTAAGAGGTGGTGGTTTAGAAGAAATAAAAAGGGCTTCATCTGCTATATCCCTCACAACTGGCCTGCGGGCTCTTTTCAAAAATCCCCTCTTAATCCATTTATCCACGAGATAGGCCCCATTAGTAAAGGTGGTTTTTATCTCACGCAAGGAAACCTCTTTCTTTTTGCTCATCATCTCTAAAAATTCGTCTTCATTTCTGGGCGACCTTCTACGGTCGAAAAGTGATCTATCAACAATTACACCTTTCTTTAAGGTAATGAAAACCATTTTTAAAAGGCCAACTCTGTCTAGCCATCCCTTGGAGGGCATCTTTTCGCCATCAGGGATTCGCACATTTAACCCTGTTGGAAGGGCACCTTTTATTACCAGGCCAATTGGGTATAGGTAATAGTTAGACAGCCATTCGAAGAATTCAACCATGCGTGGAGGGAAAAGTGGGTACGTGTCAATGACGGTGATTATATCCTTTAAACCTTCCCTTTTTTCAGGCGGGATAATCCTAAGAATATACGCGGTTACCTTTCGTCCTGAGAAGGGGACAAGGGCCCTTTTACCAACTGCTACTTTCCCTACAAGCTCTCCGGTTACTGTGTAGGTGAATGTTCCGCTGATCGGAAGGGCAACGGCAACCTGAATATATAATTTATGCAAGGATTCAGGCATGAGCGATCAATTTTCTGCCTTATTCTTCTTTTGAATATGCACAATAATATCTTGGGTAATATTTTAAACTGCAGACGCACGTAGATCTGCGTAGAAAAATAGTTCAGGTGAGGCTTTGGTTTTAGATTTTTAATTACTACTCTTACTGCTTAAGCTCACTCTGAATGAATTTGTCCCTTATGAGGGGTATATTAAAAAGAGATACATCAATAGGTAGGTTTGCTTGAATGTCCATTACAGTATATTCCTCTATTATTTCTCCTTTATATGAATAGACAATCTGGAATGGATACCAGGTATGCTCCATGAACTCAATATAGTCGGAAAAACCAAAACGGTAATCACCATATTTGAGAAGGAGGGGGAAAAACAGCTCCTTATCAATAAGAAGCCTGGCGCTTTCCTCTTTTTTCCCCCCGATCAGGTATGCTATCTTTCCCTCAAACCTCGTTAAGGATACCTTATCAGTGTTTATGCCTACCTCTTTAAGCATTTCTAATAATCGCGCTGGATCGTGTGATAGAAGAAAAAAACGATAAATCAAATCATAGCTTTCCTCATCATAGGTAATCTTTCTGTCGATAATTCTCAAGGTTTTTGCCTTGTTATGGATTATAAGGCGTTTACCAGGTTGACCTGGAATCTCTGACCTGTAGAGATACGGGGAACTCAAAGAGACAATCTCACCAAAAGCCTTTTCCTTTTCCTGATGTATGTCCTTAATTTTTGTATGTTGGGTTATCGTTAATGTTTTGATAGTGGCAAATTTATTGGTCATAAATTCTATAATCTGAGATGAAGGGAGTATATAAGGCAACACACCTGATGGTAAAATAGGTATAATAAGTAAAAATAGAAAAATCAGGAAGTTTGATCTTTTTGCCATACCTCATCCATCTGAAAAGTCAACTCATTAAACCTCTTCTTATCGTTTTTGATAAAAATAATGATAAAAATAGTTGACATATTAATTTCTTTACATTATTAAATATAAAAATTATAATATAAATATATATAATTGCAAACAACTTTAGAAAGGAAACCTGATGGCAGATTATATATTTTGCATGAGGAAAAAGAATAATCCCCGAATAGATGTTCGAATATGTCAGAAAAGATGTCCTTTTAAAGACGAATGTCCGGAATTTCTGGACTATCAAAGGAATTCAACTGATCAATCCTCGATCTTAAATTCAAGATTGATCATATCACCTCTTCTGAATCCCATGGCATCAAAAAATTGAAGAAGGCCCCATTCCCGCCAGTTTACAAAGGTGTATACCGTATCAACGCCTACCTTTTTCATATAACTGAGCATTTCTTCCATTAACATACTGGCCACACCCTTTTTCTGAAAAGATGGATCAACTCCGATCGTATCTATCCAGCCAATATTCTCTGGCACACCATATTCCCATCCACTTGCGTCCCCTAAAATAAAACCTACAACCTTGTCATCCATTTCTGCTACAAGCGACAGGAGGGGAGATTTCTTTTCTGTCAACTCAACCTTTTTTTCTCAGTAATCTGGTCTCTTTTCTCCAAGAACCTGGTTGTCAGGTTCACGGTTAAAGCCTGCCCGACGGACGGCAGGCATGAACCCCTGAACTTTGAACC
>DAOVDY010000096.1 GCA_030669265.1 Desulfobacteraceae bacterium
CAACAGAAATACCTTCAATAGCTTTCATTCGCATCGATGACATAGATAATTACCTTGTTTTTTTAATCAATAGAACAATACAATACCAATAGTAGCGAGAGGGAAGGGGAGATGATAATAAAAAAACTTTCTTACGGTGTAACAATCAGGGAGGTCTTTTTCTCTTCTTCCTTTTTCTCGTGATCTTCTTCAATCAGTATGTAGATAGATTTCAAAAGCAGGTTCCAGATAAAGGGGTTGGGTTCAATAGGACTAAAGGGATTATTCAGATCTATTGCAGCGCTCAGAGATGCCCTGGCCTCATTTTCTTTTCCTGTTTTGAGCAGGATATAGGCTACTTCCTCAAGCCGCCTTTTCCAGAGGAACCGTTTCTCTTCCGGGAATAGCTCCTCAAGGGCATCCCTGTATATGGCATTCAGCCGGGCTTCCTTTTGATCAGGCCTGAGCACGATCTTGCTTTGTTGCGTCTCAGTGATGCGAGTGGCGTATTTTTGCACCTCCGGGGCTGCTAGGTGCCAGGTGGAAAAGGGCACGATTTTGTGCAGGCTAATTGAGTCCTTTAAAAGATGTGCCGAATCTTTTACCTCATCCTCTTTTATGTATTGATATATGAGAGGGGCAGGATAATCCCAGACAATGTCCTTACATTCACTTTCTGCATCATGATATCCCTGGGGAAGGGGTTTAGAAAGACTTTGGGTGAGAGATGCAGCCTCTTTAAGAATATGAATACAGTACGCCCCTGGCGCAGTAACAATAGGGAATTCTGCTGAGGCAAGGGAATCTTTCATAAACTCGTTAAAACTCTTTTTACTGAATTCTTTGAGATTAAACTCTTGTATTCCTTCCAGGTCATTTACGATGCTGAAAATTACCAATAGTCCCCGTAAAGGTTGCGGTTTGCCTATTACGATCATCCTACTCCCTGTTGCATCAATTGATCCCAGGTATCCTTGAGGTTCAGCAGGTTTTGGAGGTTTCAGGATAGGCTCATCTTTTGGTGCCTTTTCTTCCCATTTCACGCCCTTTTGTTTTAACCTGTAAAGGGTTCTCTTTATGGATTTGATAACCTGTTTTTCATCCATTTTTTCCATCATCCCCATAAGGAGGTGGGCGGTTTCAGGGGTAGGGATCCTTGCCAGGGCATCTATAAGGTGAGTTGTGAGGCAAGGCTCCTGTTTTAGATACTCAGAGGTTTTTTTAAGAATCTCCTCAGCAGTGAGCTTTTGGCCTTGGGCAGCCTCAATCTCACGCACGATTTGCTCTGCCTTTTCGCCACACTTTGAATCTACCGGATGTTCTTTTAGTTTTTTGGTCATGATTTTTATCCTTTTAGGTGTAGGGAGTATATGGTAGAGGTAGGTTTGTGTAAAGTGGAAAAATGAAGAGCTGTGAAAAGTCAACCCCCATGGCGGGGCGTTTGATTTGGACTATGAACAGGGTAAACCGCTAACAATGGAGGCAATAATGAACAGAGAACATAAGAAAATTCTTAGAAGTTGGAAGATGTATGATTGGGCTAATTCTGCATTTGCTACCACCATTATGGCAGCAGTGCTCCCTGAATTTTACAGCTCCGTTGCTGGCTCTACCCTGGATAAAACCACAGCAACCAGTTATTGGGGATATTCTAATACAATAGCTATGCTCCTTATTGCGATTGCAGCACCTATATTGGGCGCAATCGGTGACCATTCAGGTGCAAAAAAGAGATTTCTTGGTGGCTTTGCGTTTGTTGGCATTGTAGCGACCGGGCTTTTAATTGGTATAGGAAGCGGTATGTGGGTTTTTGCATCGCTTCTCTATATCTTTGGAAGGGTAGGGTTCGGGGGTGGTAATATTTTTTACGATAGCCTTCTGCCCCATGTGGCCAGCCCAGAAGAGATTGATAGAGTTTCTGCTGAAGGTTACGCTTATGGGTATCTGGGCGGGGGAATCCTGTTGGCTCTTAATCTCCTCATGATACTGAAGCCGGCCTTTTTTGGCATCCCGGATGCGGCATGGGCTTCGCGAATATCATTTCTTTCAGTTGCTCTCTGGTGGGCAATTTTTTCTATACCTATTTTTAAAAATGTCTCTGAACCATGTGTAGTTATTGCAAGAGATGAGAGTCTGAATCCTCTCAAAGCAGGATACCAGAGGCTACGAAGGACATTTAAGGATATCAGAAGATTTAAAGAGTTGGCTAAGTTTCTCGTAGCCTTCTGGCTTTATAATGACGGAATCGGAACCATCATAATTATGGCAGTGATTTTTGGGGCAGAAATTGGAATTGGCAGAACTCATCTGATTGGGGCAATTTTAATGGTACAATTTATTGGTATTCCATTTACCATACTTTTTGGCAGGCTCCCGAAAAGGTTGGGAACAAAAAAATCAATCCTTTTAGCCTTAGGTGTTTATACGATTATTGCCATTCTGGGATATTTCATGCAAAAACCCGCTCATTTCTGGCTTCTGGCTTTTTTGGTTTCAATGGTTCAAGGCGGAACCCAGGCCCTCAGTCGCTCTATGTATGCGTCAATGGCGCCGGCATCAAAATCAGGAGAGTTTTTTGGTTTTTACAATGTGAGCAGTAAATTTGCCGGTATCATTGGGCCAACACTCTTTGGTGTAGTAGGGCAACTCACCGGCACAAGCAGGATCAGTATCATCTCGATTATTATCTTCTTTTTGGCAGGGGCAGGTATATTGGCTAAGGTAGATCATGCACAAGGAATCAAGGCTGCCATTAGTGAAGATGAGGAGGAGAGAGCGAGGGTAGGGTATGAAGACCAAAACCCAACAAAGTTAACCGCTTAGATCAAACAAAGGATTAGTGATTAAATAAATATTACAGAAGTTCAAATTCGATCATACAAACCTTTTATGGTGATTTTACCTTTGTCGGACAGGTTTCAAGAAACTATTGAACTTTCAACTACTGTATATATTATTACAATCTCCAAGATTCCAGGGTATAGCAAAATACTGAAATTAAACTCACGAAATAAATTAAGACTGAATCCATCCATGATCTCACAGAGCATTTTGCTTTGTATATGTTACTAATAACACAACATTGTGAAAATTGAAGGTATTGACAAACTGCCTACACCTTAAACAATCTTATTTTCTGCTTACAATTTTGGGATAGGCTTGAATAATGCCAGTATGCTAAATTTTTTAGCATCGACAAAGCTTGAGGAATGTCTTTATAATACCTCAGTTTTATAACTCGAGGACTACGATTTAATTGACTTTATGAAATTAATGAGGTGCCAATGGATCCCAGAGTGATTTACTGTACACCATTTTTTGTTGCCGCGATGCTCATCTTCGTCGTCGCACTTTTTGCCTATCGCCGACGCAGGGTACGCGGAGCATGGTATTTGACCTTTGTATGCCTGGCGGCCTCAGTCTGGGCAGCCAGTGAGGGTATGCTCTACTTTGGCTTAGACATCGAGAGCAATATACTTATAACTAAACTACAGTACTTGGGAATCACCCCTTTGCCTCCACTGGCTCTTCTATTCGGCATATCCATTTTTGGTTTTGAGTCCTTGATCAATCGAACGAGGCTTTTGCTACTTTTCCTTATAGCAATAATAATCATCATCCTGGTCTGGACAAATCCCATACATAAACTCATTTTCACCGACTACTATACCATCGAAACTGGACCATTTCCAATGCTCGGTTTGAAACATGGCCTGCTGTGGTGGATCATTATATTGTATCATTATTCTTTAATTGCCGTGTTAAGCATGGTCGTTCTGTTCGAGGTGCTAAGTTCCACCAGCTTTCATCGTGCCCAGGCTTTGGTAATCCTGGTGGGCGTAACAGTTGCCTGGGGACTCAACGCCGTATACGTCTCCGGAAATAGCCCTGTGCCTAATATGGACATCGGCCCCTTAGCATTTACCCTGGCAGCTGCTTCAATGGCTTGGGGATTTTTCCGTTACAGTCTACTCGATATTCTGCCAATAGCCAGGTCGAAAATCTTCCGTAGGTTGGACGACGCCATCCTGGTCTTCGACCAAAAGGATCGAATCATAGACATCAATCCGACAGCCGAATCCATGTTTGGCATTGGCGTTACTGAGGCTATCGGGCAAGGGGCTTTTCAGTTTTTTGGAGACCACCCACAGTTGCACAGGCTCCTAGGTAAAATGAAACCGGCCGAGGTCCGCCTAATTACGGAAGGCCAGGAGCGTGTGTACGATATCCGTGATTCTGTGCTTAAAGACAAGGGAGGGACTATGCTGGGGCGAATGATAGTCCTGAGAAACATTACCGAGCGTAAGCATGCGGAAGATGCGCTGCGGGAAAGTGAGAAACGTTTCAGGGATATCTCATATAGTATGGCAGACTGGATTTGGGAAGTTGATAATAACGGAAGATATACTTTTACGTCTGGAAGTATAAAAGAAATTCTTGGATATCCCCCTGAAGAACTTATTGGGAAAACCCCTTTTGACCTAATGCCAGAAGACGAGGCAAAGCGTATCGGAGAAGTTTTTAAAAGAATAATCTCTGAAAAGAAACCAATTGTTGATTTAGAGAACTGGAACCTTACAAAAAAAGGAAAGAAGATTTGCCTCCTAACCAACGGCGTACCAATGTTTGATGAGAGAGGTGTGTTAATTGGTTACCGTGGCGTAAATAAAGATATCACTGAAGCTAAACTTGCAGAAGAAGAAAGAGCAAAGCTTGAAGCCCAACTCCAACAATCCCAAAAAATGGAGGCCATTGGCACTTTAGCAGGTGGTGTGGCTCATGATCTCAACAACATTCTTTCCGGTCTTGTAAGTTATCCTGAGTTGTTATTATTGGATATTCCTGAAGACAGCCCCCTAAGAAAACCCATTTTAACAATTCAACAATCGGGACAAAAAGCAGCTGCTATTGTGCAGGATTTGTTGACC
>DAOVDY010000052.1 GCA_030669265.1 Desulfobacteraceae bacterium
CTACACGGATATCCATATCCTGGAGGGCAAAGATCATTTCTCTTCTTAAATCCCCGCCCATGTCTAAGGGTCGGTTGTCAAAATATCCACCTTTATCAAGGGGCTTCAGGGAATCCTGTCCCTCAAAAAAGAAAAACTCCAGTTCTGGCCCCATATAAGCTATGTATCCCATTTCAGCCAATTTCTTTGTCATCCTTTTTAAGACATATCTTGGATCCCCTTCATAATGGCTTCCATCTGGCTGAAGGATATCGCAAAACATCCGGGCTACTGGTCTGTCCTGTGGTCGCCAGGGGAGGAACTGAAAGGTGGTGGGATCAGGCATGGCTATCATATCACTCTCCTCAATCCTGGCAAACCCTTCAATAGAGGAGCCATCAAAGCCCATTCCCTCTTCTAATCCTTCTTCCAACTCAGATGGGGTAACAGCAAAACTCTTTAATATCCCCAACACATCTGTAAACCAAAACTGGATAAAGCTGATATTTTTCTCCTTAACCAATTTTAACACATCATTTTTTGTTTCACAAAGCATGTAATCCTCCACTTTATATACAATCTTTTTCTAATCTTTCAATGAGCGTTACCATTCGCGCAATAAGCATTGCTAACCCTCATGCAATAACTTTTTGTAGGGTTAACATAATAAGGTCTATTTGGTAAAGTTCTTTTATCTAATTGCCTTTCTGACCCTCCCTGTTTCTCTAATATCAATCATCATGTCTCACTGATCACTTAATGCTGTATTATCAGAAAAGACGATTTCATCTGCCTTCTCTTAATTATCGCATCTTTCAATTTGTGCAGAGTCACTAATATCTATGTTTTCTTTGAACCTGATGCCCTCGGTTACTTTTCCATCTATTGCAAGATACGTATGTTTAAAGAAACTTTGGATAACAACTCAAGACAGTACAGAGTATTGCCATGCGAACATAAAGCCCGTAACGGTTTTGACGAAAATAAATTGCCCTGGGATCACTGTCTGATTCATCAGGCAATTCATCGGCACGCGGAAGTGGATGCATAATCACAGCAGATCTCTTCATAGCGCGCAGCGCCTTTGCGCTCAATGCATAATTGCGTATAGTTTTTTTGTAATCTTCAAGGTGATCTGTAAAATATTCTTTCGAGAGTTGAGTGATGTGCACAACATCAACCTCTTTGACCAGATCTACTAATCCGTCTTTTGGGTTCGTAATCTCTGTGAACCGAACTTTATGTCGCTGGAGATATTCCTTTATGTCGTCCTTGATCTCTGTTAAATCAGGGGAGATAAAGGATATGGAAATTCCGTGGAATTTGGCCAAAAAATAGCATAGGGAACGGACAGTGCGGCCACTCAGATCCCCAACCATAGCGATGGAACAGCCGTCCACACCTCCTAAATGACGATCGATGGTATAGAGGTCGAGTAAGGCTTGGGTTGGATGCTGGGCTGGACCATCTCCTGCATTGATTATCGGGACACATGAAACTGCAGCTGCTCTTTTAGCAAACCCGCTTTCATAATGTCGCAGCACTATGACATCGGACATTTCGGATACTACCTGGATAGTGTCTTCAAATCGGCCTTTGAGCTCTGATGAAAAAATGTCGGCTGCTTCTGTAGAAAGGATGCTTCCACCTAAACGGAGCATGGCAGCCTCAAAAGAAAAACGTGTTCTCAAGCTTGGAGTGAAATAAAGGCTGGTTAAAATTTTACCCTTTAAACATTCGTCGCCCCCTCGGGCTAAAATTGTCTCGAGACGACTGCTGAGATCAAAAAGTTCCCTGAGGTTCCTCTTGGTGAATTGCTGGGCCTCGAGTAAATGAAACATTACTATCTCTCCTTTTGCGAATCATACTTGGGGATAAAATGAGTACCTGTTGTGCCCTCAAGCGCAGAGGATGCCTTGTCCAAGGACGTGATAATTGCCCTTTCCCCACCAAACTCCAAAAACCGTACACAGGCCTCAACTTTGGGGCCCATGCTCCCGGGAGAAAAGTGTCCCTCTTTCTGATACGCCTTTACTTTTTCTAATTGAACGAGATCTAAGGCAATTTGTTTGGGTTTGCCAAAATTGAGAAAAACCTTCTCCACGTCTGTAAGAATGAGGAGTAAATCAGCAATAACAGCCTCAGCCAGCTTTTCCCCTGCCAAATCTTTATCAATGACTGCATTCACCCCGTGATAGTTTCCCTTGGAATCCATTGTCACTGGAATACCTCCACCACCGGCAGCAATGATAATGATGCCAGCATCTACCAAATGTTTAAGGGCTCTGGCCTCTATGATTCTTAGAGGGTTTGGAGATGGAACCACCCTTCGGAAGGGACGATGATTCCCTGGTTTTACTTCCTTAATGATGTAGGCCTTTTCCCTCTCGTACCGTTCTTTTGTTTCCATATTGTAGAATGGACCTATAGGCTTTGTAGGATTCTTAAAGGCAGGGTCCTCGCTATCAACCATAACTTGAGTAATCACTGTCAGAATATCCCTGTTTATTCCATTAGCTCGGAGCAAATCATGTAAAACCTGTTCCAGCATGTATCCGATTTGCCCCTGGCTCATAGCCCCGCATACATCCATTGGCATCGCTGGGACTGTGGAATAGGCATCTTCCTGCTGTATGAGAATATTGCCGACCTGTGGCCCATTGCCGTGAGTAATAATAATCTTATGTCCCTTCATTATCATTTTGAGGAGTTGCTTCCATGTGATGTGAATGTTTTCTAATTGCTCTTCTACAATTCCTATCTGATGAGCTTTTAATATTGCATTCCCTCCCAATGCGATAACAATGCGTTTACTGGACTGTGACGTATTAGATTCTTTTCCTGTCAATTCTATTCTCCGTGAGAAATTAATTAGCAAAGGAATAATTTTTTATCTTACCACAAGATAAACAATTTTAATAAGTCTTTAGGGACTAACATCCTAAAGTTGCAACCATAATTGCTTTTATAGTATGCACTCTGTTCTCAGCTTCATCAAAAACAATAGATGCTTCTGATTCAAACACTTCTTCGGTTACTTCCATTCCAGTTAAACCGAATTTTTTATAAATATTCTCCCCAATAATTGTCTCACGATTATGGAATGATGGCAAACAATGCATAAATTTTACATGAGGATTGCAGGTCATTTTCATAGTATCATTGTTGATCTGATAGGATTTCAATAATTCTATTCTTTCTTTCCATACCTCTTCTGGTTCACCCATTGAAACCCACACATCTGAATAGAGAAAATCACAATCTTTTACACCTTCTCTCACATCATGCGTTACTAATAGCTTTGCCCCGGTTTCCTTAGCTATCGTTTTTGCCTCTTTTACTAATTCTTTATTGGGCTGAACATTTTCAGGTGCAACAGAGCGAAAATCCATTCCCATTTTTGCAGCACCAATCAATAGTGAATTACCCATATTGTTTTTTGCATCACCCAAATACGCAAACTTCACCTGGTTCAAAGGCTTGTCAGAATATTCCATCATTGTCAAAAAATCTGCTAGAACCTGAGTCGGATGATATTCATTTGTAAGACCGTTCCATACAGGGACACCTGTATATTTTCCCAACTCTTCGACTATTTCTTGTCCAAAACCACGATACCCAATACCGTGATACATTCTACCAAGCACTCTCGCAGTATCTTTGATTGATTCTTTCTTTCCAATTTGAGAGCCTGACGGATCAAGATACGTTACCCTTGCTCCCTGGTCATAGGAAGCCACCTCAAAAGCGCATCTGGTTCTGGTTGATGCTTTTTCGAAAATTAAGGCTATATTTTTACCAGTTAATGTGGGTTGCTCTTTTCCTGCGTATTTTGCTTTTTTCAAATCAGCAGAGAGATCCAGTAAAAATTGAATTTCTTCAGGTGTAAAATCCAATAACTTAAAAAAATTTCTATTTTTTAAATGATACGTCACCCTTTTCTCCTTTCTTTATATAATAGAGAGTCAAGAACATGATAATTTAATAAAGATTTTGTCCTTTCACGAAATCGGTTAAGATTTCTTCAAGATTTGGGCTTCCAATCTCCACTAAATCATAATAGACTCTCGTGCTCGGTCTCTTGATGTCGATAATCCTGTTCAAATCTATTGGAGTACCGATAATAACTGCATCACATTCGGTATTGTTGATCGTGGTTTCAAGATCCTTTAATTGCTGTTGGTCATATCCCATTGCTGGCAACAAGGTTCCTATTTCAGGATAGATTTTGAAAGTTTCAGAAAGCCTGCCAACAGTGTAAGGCCGTGGGTCTACCAATTCGGCTGCACCGAATTTATTAGCAGCAATTGTACCTGCACCAAACTTCATTTCACCATGAGTCAATGTTGGCCCATCCTCAACAACTAATACTTTTTTACCTCTGATAACTTCAGGATTATCAACCCTAATAGGCGAGGTAGCATCAACGACAATTGCATCAGGATTAACCTTTGCGATACTTTCTCTTACCGTTTGAATGCCAGCGGCATCAGCAGTATCCATTTTATTGATAATAACCACATCAGCAATTTTTAAGGTAACTTCACCAGGATAATATGACAATTCATGCCCCGGACGATGCGGGTCAACAACAGTTATCATTAAATGAGGCACATAGAACGGGAAGTCATTGTTTCCACCATCCCAGAGCACAACATCACAACCATCAGGATCTTGTTCTGCCGCCTTTAACACAGCTTCATAGTCAACCCCGGCATAAATTACATTTCCTCGTATTATTTCTGGTTCGTATTCTTCCATTTCTTCAATAGTGCAATTATGCTTTTCTAAATCTGCAATGTGAGCAAAACGTTGAACCCTTTGAGCAGCTAAGTCACCATAAGACATTGGATGACGCACCGTAACTACTTTCAACCCTTTTTTAATCAATAATTCAATAATTTTTCTTGAAGTCTGGCTTTTACCACAGCCGGTTCTCACAGCACACACTGCAATCACCGGTTTGCTGCTTTTTATCATCGTATCCTTCGTGCCTAACAACATAAAGTTCGCACCGGCAGCATTGATGAGCGCGCTTACTCCCATTACGTATCTGTAAGGAACGTCGGTATATGAGAACACACAATCATCAACGGTATACTCTCTAATTAATTGTGGCAGTTTTTCTTCTGAAAAAATTGGAATACCATCTGGATATAAATCACCTGCCAATTCAGCGGGGTATTTTCTGCCCTCAATGTTTGGAATTTGTGTGGCAGTAAAGGCAACCACATTATACTCTTTATTGTCCCTATAATAGGTATTAAAATTGTGAAAATCTCTTCCAGCAGCGCCTAAAATAATGACATTTTTCCTTGCCATATTTTCATCCTCTTTTTAATGTAAACAGAGGTTCTCGCAATAGAACGTCCAGGTCAGGACCAGCAATGTTTTTGTTTTCAGTGCATGGATCAGAAATAACATGAGGACACAAGGGCCTAAGTGGAATCTCCCTCACCTCAGGAAACAGGGTAAACTCGGTTGATTGAATTGATTGAAATGCCTTTTTCAACTGGTAAGTGTAGGAGGAAATAACTTTGGGAGTCAAGGAAAAAGATGCCAATGTTATTCCTATAACCTGCCCCAAAGAGAAATCTATCACTGGCCTTTTTCTTTCTAAAGGCATATAATTACCCAAATTTTAGCTGGAGGGTTACATGAATATCTTGGACGAAGGATTCGCTGAATTTCAAAAACTTCCAACAGAGGAAAAAGTTACGTGTTTTGAGAGAAATGGGCGCCTTTTTGACATGATAATCTCGCAGCAGTTGAATCGCGAAATTATAGACCGTATCTATGAAATTACAAATCACCTTCGACATATATCCGATAGTAAGGCCGGCTCACTTTTCATGCAAAATATCCTCTGCCACAAACGAGCCATGCTCTATTTTACCCAGCCTTCATCCAGGACTTTTCTATCTTTTGAAAGTGCGTGTCACATGTTAGGCATTAAAACTTCCGAAATTCGTGACGTCAGTGTTTCATCAGAAGTTAAGGGCGAAAGCTATGATGATAGCTTACGGACCTTTTCGTCGTATACTGATTTAATCATTATGAGGAATAAAGTGCAGGACACTGCTGAACGTGCTGCCTGGCTGCTCAATACTCATACCAACCGCCCGGTCCCTGTTATTAACGGCGGTTCAGGAAGCGATCAGCATC
>DAOVDY010000068.1 GCA_030669265.1 Desulfobacteraceae bacterium
TTGGATTTAGCATTAAACTAAATTATTCCCCTGCTATGTTCGTGATTGGCGGAAGATTTTTGAGCTAACACTGATGTAAAAGGGAGTTCCCGCTTGCCCTTGTGTGTCCTTTTAGATGGTGAAAAAGACCTAATGGGGTAACGGAATGCCCACCTGCGTGAGCTTAGGTTCAAAAAGACCTGCTGACACGGCATTGCAGCGGGGGAAAATAAAAAGAGTGGATTGATAGGTCTAGGGTGAGGAATGAATTACCACTTGACTTTATAATAGCATAGGTAAAGAGATTACAATCGTTGGCAGAAATTGAGTAAAAATAAATTTAGATATACAAGAAACAAACTTTATACAGGATATTTTATTCGCAAATTTCTATATTTTTTAAGAGTACCAATTAGCACTTTGTGTTAAAAAGTTTTTCTTAGCATCCATTATCTATCATTCCGCTAAACCTCTATCAACCCCCTCTTTTTGCCTTAAGAAAAATCTTAAAAAATAAAAGGCGGTGATGAATATATGTTAGTTACCCCGTTAGTTATTGTTGCATTAGTAGCAATTATAGCAGGAACGGCTATAGGTATAATTGTCCGAAAAAAGATCCTAGAGAATAAGCTTGATTCTGCGGAAGACTATTCGAGAAAGCTTATCCTAGAAGCTAGCAAGCAGGCAGAAACAATCAGAAAAGAAGCCCAGCTACAGGCAAAAGACAAGCTTTATCAGATGAAACTTGATTTTGAGGATGAAACAAAGACAAGAAAAAAGGAGCTGCAGAACCAGGAAAGAAGATTGTTCCAAAAAGAGGAAACCTTAGACAAGAGAATAGAACAGCTCGAGCAACGAGAGGGACTAATTGCCAAAAAAGAAGCGGTCTTGGCGAATAGGGACAATGATTTGAAAAAGAAGGAGGGAGAATTCGATAGCCTGATTGAAGAAGAGAGGCAGAAATTAGAGAGAATTGCCGGCATTTCAGTAACAGAGGCAAAAGAGATGCTCGTTTCTTCTATGGAATCAGAGGCACGCCATGAGGCTTCCAAGCTCATAAAAAAAATAGAAACTGAGACAAGAGAGATCTCAAATAGAAAGTCGCAGGAGATTTTGGCCTTGGCCATTAAGAGATATGCTGGTGATTATGTGGCTGAAGAGAGTGTGTCTGTGGTTAATTTACCAAATGATGAGATGAAAGGAAGGATTATCGGGAGAGAAGGAAGGAACATTAGAGCGTTAGAGGCAGCTACCGGAATAGATCTTATAATTGATGATACACCTGAAGCTGTCGTACTGTCAGGGTTTAATCCGATTAGGAGAGAGGTTGCTAAGGTGGCCTTGGAGAGGCTCATTGAAGATGGGAGGATTCATCCAGCAAGGATTGAGGAGATTGTAGAAAGAGTGAGCCGAGAAATTGAGACAAAAATCAAAGAGGCTGGAGAGCAGGCTACTTTTGATGTCGGACTTCATGGTATCCATACAGAATTGATTAAATTAATCGGACGATTAAAATATAGATCAAGTTATGCTCAAAATGTTTTAGAGCATTCTATGGAAGTTGCCTTCTTGTGCGGCATAATGGCATCGGAGTTAAAGTTAGATGAAAAACAGGCCAAGAGAATTGGACTTCTCCATGATATCGGAAAAGCAGTAGATCATGAGGTGGAAGGGGCACATGCGCTCATAGGTGCAGATCTGGCCAGGAAATACGGTGAATCCGAGCAGGTAATTCACGCTATAGCTGCTCACCATGAGGATATTCAGGCCACATCTGTTATGGATGTCCTTCTTCAGGCGGCTGATACCTTATCTGGTGCTAGACCTGGTGCGAGGAGGGAGATGTACGAGACGTATGTGAAGAGATTGGAGGATATGGAAGAGATAGCCATGTCTTTTAAAGGTGTTAATAAGTCGTATGCAATCCAGGCGGGCAGAGAGATTAGGATAATAGTAGAGAGTGATAAGGTAGATGATTTTGAATCAACAATGATATGTAGTGAGGTGGCAAAAAAGATAGAAAAAGGCCTTACCTATCCAGGGCAGATTAAGGTGACAGTAATAAGAGAAACTAGGGCTGTTGAATACGCCAAATAAAATACTAAAAGGCTTGGCTCGCTTATTGTTAACTTTGAACAGGCAAGATCAAGATGGCCTTGATATCTCTTTTGCGTATACTAAATAATAGATTACTAACCTCGTAATATCCTACCAGGATTTTTTAGGTTAGAAGTGATTGACCAGCCTAATTTAATATATCTAAATTTCTACAGCTTATTGAAATTGAAAAGTTTTGAGTCTGTTGCAACATCTTCCCGCTGTTTCAGTGGGTCTGAGAGAAAAACGTTAATTTCTACTTCCTTTTAAAATGATTCAACTATTCCAGGTTTATAAAAGTTTTGGCTCAAAAAACCCTGCTCTGTTGGATATAAGCCTGACAGTAAAAAAGGGTGAATTCGTTTTTATTACCGGACCGAGTGGCGCAGGAAAGACTACATTGTTAAAGATAATTTTCTGCGCAGAGCGGCCAACAAGCGGGAACGCACTGGTCGATGGAAGGAATCTTAATAGAATTAAGGATCAGGAGCTTTCATTGTTGCGTCGAAGAATAGGGGTAATCTTTCAGGATTTTAAGTTGCTTCCAAGGCGCAATGTATTTGAAAATGTAGCCCTCACTCTGGAAATAATAGGTTTTCCTTTATCTATGATACGCAAAAAGGTGCATCAGACACTTAGGTATCTGAGTTTGGTAAACAAGGAAGGTTATTATCCTCCTCAGCTTTCAGGAGGCGAACAACAGAGAGTTGCTATTGCGAGGGCAATAGTCAATGATCCTTTGATTCTCTTAGCTGATGAACCAACTGGAAACCTTGACCCTGATTTAACTATGGAGATAATGGCTCTTTTAAAAGAGATACATATCAGGGGCACAACTGTACTTGTGGCAACACATAGCCAGGAGTTGTTAAAGGATACAACCAGAAGAATAGTTACCCTCAATAAGGGCAGAATAGTATAAATGAAAATCACACTGTTTCATTATTTTATTAAGCAGGCTACGGCAAATATTTTTGAGAATCGCTTAGTTCATCTGATAGGTATAGGCACTATGTCCATAGCATTCCTTATTTTTTATGCTTTTATTCTTATTTTTGTAAACTTAAATTATTGGACAGAGGAACAGGGAAGCTCGTTGACTATGTCTATTTATTTCAAAGGGGAGCCAGATAGGGCTGTGATTGAAAAAATAAAAAAAGAATTGTTTCTGTTTCCCGGGGTAACTATTAAAAGATTTATTTCCAAGGATGATGCTATAAAGAGCCTTAGAAGAAGGCTAGGAGACAAGGCTGGATTGCTTGATGGTTTAAAGCAGAATCCTTTGCCTGCTTCTCTTGAGATTATTCTTTCGAGAGACAAAGGCGGTGATACCCTCCCTTATCAATTGAAAACGAGACTGGAGAAAATTACTATAGTTGATGAGGTTCAATACAGCCAGGAATGGATAAGAAGGTTTCAGGCTATAATGGAGGCAATAAAGATTGTAGGCATAATTTTTGGAGGATTACTTTTTTTAGCAGCTCTTTTTATCATCACAAATACAATAAAATTGACTATCTATTCTCGAAAGGAAGAAATTGAAATACTCAAACTGGTAGGAGCGACTAATCGCTTTGTGAAGATTCCTTTTATGATTGAAGGATCAATTCAAGGGTTTCTTGGCGGTGTAGTTGCCTTACTCATTCTCTTTTTAGTGTATATAATAGCCATAGCCAAAATAGACATTAGAATTGGATTTGCCTCTCTTGATATTGTATTTCTTTCCCCTCAATATATTTTTTTCTTATTGCTTATGAGTGTTGTTATTGGTTTTATTGGGAGCACAATATCGTTGGGTCGGTTTTTTAGGATATGAATCAAATAATTAAAGGTTTTCTATCACTTTTTTTTATATTATATGCCATCACGTTTCGCTTTTTCTTTATAGATTTCTCAGAGGCAGAAGAGAGATCTTCTGTTGAAAGCAATCATTCCCAGATTCAGCAGATAGAAAAAGATCTTTTAGAACAGCAGGAAGAGCTGCTCAGTGTTGATATTAAAGAAAAAGGCATCTTGGGAGAGATTGAAAGACTTGAAAGAGAGGTGGCTATAAGCAGAAGGTCTTTAAAGGCGCTATCAGGCCGAATAAAAGAGATTTCAGGTGAGATCCAGGGTGGACAACAGAGAGTTCAAAAACTATATGAGTCTTCCAATGCTGCCAGGGCGTATTTAAAAGAACGATTAGTAGCTTTCTATAAATTTGGGAAGCCTGCATATGTATGGCTTCTTACGATCTCCGCCACTCTGCAAGAATTTCAAAAGACAGTAACATACATGAAGGCTATTATGGCGCAGGACAGGCAAGTTCTAGATAACTTGGACAGACAGAGGAGACAGGTCGAGAAAGAGTTAGGTAGACTCAAGAAAAATGTGGCCAAAGTCGAAGAGTTAAAAAAGGCCAAGAACTCACAAATGGCGCTGCTTGAAACATATATTGAAAAAAAGGTTTTTTTGTTAATGAAGACACATAGGGAGAAGGAATTTTATGCAAAAGCGGTTAAAGAATTGAAAGAGGCAACGCGAGCTTTAAGTGAGACCATGATGCATTTAGAGACTAAAGAAAATGAAAGAACACTACCGCAACGTTTTGCTACAATGAAAGGAAAATTGACCTTCCCGGTAAAAGGAAAAATATTAAGAGATATCAAACAATTTGGATCCAATCCATTTATGCATAGAAAGGGAATATATATCAAAGGTTCTCCAGGGGAGGCGGTTAGATCGGTTTTTCCTGGCAGGATAGACTATTCCGGATGGTTTAAAGGATATGGACAGTTGGTGATTATTGACCATGGATGCCATTATTTTACTGTCTTCGCGCACCTTGAGGAAAGAGTTAAGGAAAAGGGAGAGATGGTTTCAGAAGGGGAAGTTGTTGGTTTGGTGGGAGATCCTGGTTGGCAGGTAGGGCCAGGAGTATATTTTGAAATAAGAAAAGGAGGAAATCATCTTGACCCAAAAAGATGGCTTAAATAGGATACAATGTATCTAAGAAGAGAAATATATTTCTAAAAAAGGAGAAAGGGGATGTTAAAAACAGGACATAACCGTTTTTGTTACAGAACAATTATTTTTGTTGTTTTCATATTGGTGTGTTTAATCAACAATGGTGATCAAGATATTTCGGCTGGTACAAAAGAGGTATATAAGAATATAGAGGTGCTGAGTGAAGTTTTACATAAGATAGAAAGAAACTATGTTGAAGATGTAGATACACAGGATGTTCTATATGGGGCTATAAAGGGTATGGTGAGGACTTTGGATCCTCACTCCTTTTTTATGAGCCCAGAAGAATACAAGGAATTAATGGTAGAGACAAAAGGAAAATTTTCTGGGGTAGGGATTGAGATAACCATCAGAAA
>DAOVDY010000095.1 GCA_030669265.1 Desulfobacteraceae bacterium
AGGAGGATAAGGATCCTTTCCTCTCCCCATAGAGAGAGAGTACTTTTCCTTTCTCAAAAACCGCGCCAGTCTAATTTCACAGGAGTTTTTTTCCGTGCTGAGGCTTGGATAGCTTCCATAATCACATCCACATTAAAGCCATCTATTACATCCGGATGTCCCTGCTGTCTTCTTACAAGACAATTGTAAAAGTGCGCTATTTCAATATCAAAGGGACTAACAGCCCCAAAACGATATTCTGTAGAACTTTCCTTCTCATTATCGTAATGGATCAATAGGGCCCCCTTGTTTTCAGGCTGATCCCACATGACAGTATATATTTCCAGACGGCCATTAACACCATTTATCTGAATAAACTCATCCCAGGAATTCCGTTCATAACCTATTCTTTTGAGCGGATGGCTAGCCGCTTCAAAACTCACTACCAACCCGCTTTCATATTCAAACAGGGAAGTGGCTTTTCTATCAAATCTAGAGTTAGGAACATAGTCTATATAGGAATACAAACTCTCGGGCCGTCCCAGAAAATTCAAAGTCATATCTATCATATGGCTTGCTGCGCACTTTACTATCGCTCCTCCATAATTATTCAGGATATAATCGTACTTATCCGCATTTTCCAGCTCATAAAAATTTCCTCCCCAGTTCTGATATGTTCTCACCTGAGCACTGAACAGCCTTCCCAGGCCGGGCAGCAGCTCTTTTGCTTTCTCTACTGCCGGAAAAAAACGCTTCATATAGGAAACAAAAAATAGCCTGCCGGATGCCTTAGCTGCCTGAACTACTTTTTCAGCTTCTGATGCATTATCTGTCATTGTTTTTTCGCAGATAACATCCTTTCCTTCTTCCAACGCAGCCAAACAGATTTCTTTATGGTACTTCCCACTTGTAAGAACACTTACTACTGTAACATTTGCATCAGCAATAAGTTCCTTATAATTCCTGGAAAAACGCGCCCCAAAAGCATCAACATATGGTTTTGCTGCTTCTTCATTAATATCAACAATATGAACGACATCCGCACCCACTTTTTTTAGCCCATTAAAATGAAAACGTGAAATATTTCCACATCCAATGATTCCAAATTTCGGTTTCATTTCTTCTTCCTTATTCATTAACCATAACGCTTTTTACGGTAGTAGCCCTATCATCTCTCAATCTCTTCATAGCCTCCTCAATTTCATCCAGTTTGAATGTATGGCTAATGAGTGCCTTTGTCTCTATTACACCGGACTGAATTAATTCAATGCAGGTTGGAAAATAGAGGGCCGGAGAAGCAAATGAGGCTCGGAGCTCGAGTTTCTTAAAGTGAAAATCATTAGCATTAAAAGAGATTTCTGCATCAGGGCCATATTCAATCCCTATAAATGCAACAATACCCCCTACATTTGTAATTTCAAGAGCGGGAGGAATAAGCCTGGGCGGTGCTGTTATAAGTACTCTATCTAGACCTTTTCGTAGGTAGGTATGGTCTCGAATATCCGCTTTGTCCGTCAGGATTACCTCATCAGCACC
Source organism: Desulfobacteraceae bacterium (assembly GCA_030669265.1). Lineage (GTDB taxonomy): Bacteria > Desulfobacterota > DSM-4660 > Desulfatiglandales > B25-G16 > B33-G16. Next base: position 1,516 of record DAOVDY010000095.1, read on the forward strand.
GAATTCTTTGGAAAGGGCAATTCTTCTTTTTGCTGCTGAAAGCTCGGCAGCATATATCTTCCTTGCTCCCACTGCCCGGGCGAGCCTTAATGCCATAAGTCCAATAGGACCAAGGCCTATTACCAGTACATCATTGTTTATTTTTATATCAGCAGTATACACTAGATCTAAGGCCACGCCAAGAGGCTCAACCAATGAGGCTTCTTTAAAGGAAATACCTTCAAAGGGAACTAAAGTTTCTTTTGGCACAATAACGTAATCAGCAAAACCCATAGGACCGGTAAGCCAGAAATTCGGCCCCTTATTGCACAGGTCAACTCTTCCGTTACGGCAAAGAGAGCAGGTTCTGCAGAATGTACCGCTCTCCAACACAACCTTCTCACCTATTTTAACCTTGTTAACATGTTTGCCTTTCTTTTCTACTATGCCGGCAATTTCGTGTCCAAAGGGCTGCCAGTCTGTTGCTTCGGTAGCTGCAGTAGATAAGTCCGTTCCACATATACCACATGCTTTAACCTTGACTAAGGCTTCATCTTCGGTAATCTCTCCTGTATCAAATTCACGAATTTCAAACTGATAAGGTGCTTTTACATAAGCTGCTCTCATATTTTTTTCTCCTTATCCTCCTCATTTCTTTATTAACCTGCATACCTTCTTCCAGCTTTCAATCATAATCTCTACACTCTCCCAGGGTGTATCAGGAAAAAGAGAATCTACTGGCGAGAGTATAAAACCATCCGGTCCCAGAGCCTTGACTGCAGTGTAAACCGCCTCGCGAATTTCTTCAGGCGAGCCTTTTTTCAGGGTAAGAGCACTATTTACTCCCCCCGCAAGAGCGAATTGTCCACCAAGTTGTTGTTTTAGCAGTTTTAAATCTACATTATCCTGTACTGGATCGACAAAGTACAGTAGATCAATATCGGCCTCTTTAAGTAACTCAAGCATTGGCATAAGTCCTGTTGTCATAACATAGGCAAATTGTGCCCCTGCTTGATGCACCATTTTAACAAGGTTCTTCAGATGAGGTAATACAAAACGGCCAAATAATGCTGGTGACCAAAAATCTGTAGAGCTATACCAGCCTCGCTGTACTACCATATCTACACCGCCGATATCCAGCATAATTTCAGTTCGGCGCTTATCAAACTCATACATCAGGTCCACAAACTCCTGGAAAAAGGCAGGGTTTTGTAAAGCTGCAATAATTGCTCCTTCTACGCCGCTTAGCCATACAATGCCGTCCATACCAAAGGCACTCCATCCCTGAACGAGAACCCCTTGCTCAGCAGCAAACCTCTTTACCTGATCCATTTTCTCTTTATACTTTATTAGCTCTTCTGATGTTGGATTTTGAAGAAGATAACGAAGTTTAGGAAGGTCTTCAGGGCCGCTAACAGCATGTTCCACAGCCCGGGGTATATTAAAGTCCTCAAAGAGAGGCACTTTCTCAGGCTGAATTACCCACCCCGCTTCCTGGTTTTCTCTTGTTTGCCGAACTGTGTGTCTCAGCAGGCCAGCCGGTGTATTATATTTCCGATGTAGGAGAGTGTAATTTTCCTTGTCTGATGGAGGCTCACGCCAATCTCTTATCTGAACACCGGGATCTACACTCCAGGGAACTGAAACATCAAGCACATCATCAATTCCTAAAGAAAGCCAACGGTTAACACGTTTAAAATCCTGTTTTATATCCCAGGGTTCTGGCAGTGTATGAATATGCTCTAACCTCATTGCATACCAGTGAATAACCTCACGGTTATCCTTACTCCAACGCAGGTGTTTGGGGGCAGTAAAGCCAAAAACCACACAATAAAGTGGTATGTGATCCGGTTTCTCACCTTTAATAGCAGCCAGCAAACGTTCACGCGATCTCATAATTTCCCCCCTTCCAAGCTTTCTAATGGAGTTTACCTAGTGCAGCATCAAGGATGTCTAACCCCTTTTCTATTAATCCAATGGGAGTATTAAGGGGAGGAGAAAGTCTTAATACTCTTTCCCCGTGGATTGTTCTTAAGCCATGATTGAAAGCCTCACGGGCGACCGATTCACCCACCCGGGGAGCTGGCTCTTTGGTTTGTCTATCTTTAACGAACTCTAATGCCCAAAGTGCCCCCAGTCCACGGACATCCCCTATGAAAGGATATCTATCTTTCATCTCATTTAGTCTTTTTCCCATAACCTCGCCTATCTTGCAGGCATTATCCAACATATTTTCTTCATCAATGGTTTCCAGAGTAGCCAGGGCTGCAGCTGTAGCCAGAGCGTTTCCACCAAAACTTGTGGAGGCACCACCAGGTTGACCAAAAGGTAGAGCAGTCATTATCTCTTTTCTTCCGGCCAATACCATTACTGGATATCCTGAACCCATCCCTTTTCCAAAAGTAATGAGGTCCGGTTCTATCCCAAAATGCTCAAAAGAAAAGAATTTGCCTGTTCGACCTACACCTGCCAGGATTTCATCAGCGATAAGAAGAATGTTATTTTGGCGACAAAATTCAACAACTTTATTCCAGAAACCTTTGGGGGGAATAATCACTCCACCTGCTCCTATTACAGGTTCAAATACCATAGCCGCAACATTATCTGAGGCATTAAAATGAACAGCTTCTTTGATAAAATCTGCACAGTGAAGCTGACAACCTGGATATTTTAAACCCAAAAAGCATCTGTAGCAATAAGCACAAGGGACTCTGACAGCATTCATTACTGGTCCAAATCCTTTTCCAATCAGCCCTGGACAGATTGTACGAGTTCCTAAAGTCTTACCATGAAAACCTCGATAGAAGGAAATAAATTCATATTTATGAGTATAGGAAGTAGCAGCTTTCATTGCTGCTTCCACTGTTTCCGATCCCCCACTATAAAACTCAAAAGTGTCAATCCCTTTAGGGGTTTTGTTTAGTAGGATCTTTAATAGTTTGAGTCTTTCCGGAGTAGGGTTATCATGTACATGCCATAATTTTTTTACTTGAACTGTAAATTTCTGCACAACCTTAGGATGACAATTACCTGTGGAATTCGTTAATACACCTCCAGCAAAATCAATATAACAGTTTCCATCGACATCCCACAAGAGACTACCTTCCCCCCTTTCAAAAACTACAGGCCCTCTTCTCATTACCCTCATGTCCACTGATAACCCAGGAGTTATATACTTTTTTTCCTCTTCCCATATCTTTAAAGATTTTGGCCCGGGTGGTGTAACCACTATTCTTGGTCCATCCATAATCTATCTCCTTTCTACAACTGTCAAACTTGGGTTTAAAACTCTGGCAGGTAGCTTGCCTCTGCTTCTAACATTTCATCCACCATCTTTTTAATCTCATCAAGGGTAAGAATACTGGAAGTTAAAGGGTCAAGAGCTACTGCCTGGAAGAGCGCATCTTTATCTTT
>DAOVDY010000152.1 GCA_030669265.1 Desulfobacteraceae bacterium
TAAATTTCAACGAGGCCATGCTGAAGGATGGTATTACTAGGATTATCAATGCCCCGGAAGGGGCTGATTGTTTGCCCTGATTTTTCCTCCTCAAAAAATCAGGGCAAATTCAAACATCATCTCTGGGATCTCTGTGAGCTCGAGCGACCCCGATCTATCGGGGAAGCGGGCGAGAAATCTTCAGCACTGTCAGTATTTAACGCAGGGAATCGCAGAGAATCCCCAGAATCTTAAATAATATTAATGATGAAATCAAATTATCAAAACTCCCTCAGCTTTTGTGGAAAGACACGGATTGTTTTGGCCTTATTAGGGATCATCCCTTTTCTTCTGGTCATCTATCTGTTTGTCTATGGAAAAATAGATATAACAGATATGATCAGCCTTTTCTCCGCATTAGCGCTCTTTTCTATTTTAACAGGCTTTTCTCTTTTGAGAAGTTCTGCTGACCAACTTGTTAACCTGGCCAAAGAAACGAGCCTGGTTGAGGCTGGGGAAAAAAGTGAGCCCATTAAGATCAAGGCTGATCAGGAGTTAAACGATATAGCGAGCCATTTTAACTCTGTGTTCACAAAATTAAATGAGGCCAACAGGGATATAAAAGATCAAAGTATTCAACTTATGATCTATGCCAAAGATATTTCTTTGGCACACAAAAGGACAAAACAAGAAGAAGCATTGAGAAACAGGTTGAGCAGATATGTAGGAGAGGACCTGGTAAAAAAGGTGATTAATTCAAAAAATGGAGTATTCCTTGAAAATGAAAGAAAGGAGATAACCATTCTTTTTGCCGACATACGGTCTTTTACTACTATTGCTGAAAGGCTGAAGGCAGAAGAGGTGGTATCCATGCTTAATCAATTCTTTGATATTATGGTAAATATCATTTTTAAAAATCATGGAATATTGGACAAATTTGTCGGGGATCAGCTTATGGCAATATTTGGACTTATCCCCTCTAAAAACAATGACTCCTCCAATGCAATTTATGCAGCCATAGAAATGCAAAATGCTACAGAAGAATTGATGAAAAAAAGATCAAAAGAAAATAGAGATACATTTGAGATAGGCATTGGCATCAACACAGGTAGCGCTATTGTGGGAAACCTGGGCTCTGAAAACAGAATGGACTATACTGCAATAGGCAATAGCGTAAATGTTGCGGCAAGACTACAGCAGATTGCAAAGGGTGGCAAAATAATTATCGGTGAGCAAACATATCGTCAAAGCCAGGGTAATTTCCATATAGAAAAAAAGGTTAAACTTCGCCTCAAGAACAAAATTGAGCCTGTTATATGTTATGAGGTGTCAAGGTGAGATAAAAGAATCAAATGTTCCACAAACAGCCAAGCTTAATTCAGGAAAGCGGAAGTCCCACCTAAAGAACCGATTGTCAAGGGAAGCATCCTTCTGGTAGATGGTGAGGAGATGATCCTTGATGTTGGTGAGCAGACACTTAAGACAATGGGCTACAGGTCTTAATGGCCAGAAGTGGAAAAGAGGCCATTGAGATAGTTAGCAAAGCGCTACCTTCTTCTACCCCTGATCTGGTTATACTTGATATGATCATGACAGTCGTTGGTGGTGGAGAGACCTATGACAAATTAAAGGAGATAGACCCTAACATCAAGATACTTTTATCCAGTGGCTATAGCATAAATGGTCAGGTAACTGAGATACGAAAAAGAGGTTGTGATGGCTTTATACAGAAGCCTTTTACTATGAGAGAGTTATTTAAAGCAATAAGGGAGGTTTTGGATAAAGAATAATGTTAATTAACGCTCTTTGAACTAAAGCGATCAGAACTGTTTGACATTTGTGCTTAATCTTTTTTTCCCACTCCTTTTTCTTCATATCTTCTCTATTTTATTTTCCCTTGATTTCAGCGCAAAATGCTGATAAATGCCTATCACGTGATAAAAAAGGAAATAATTTTTTTATCCAGGTAAAGGAGTATAAATAATGCCTATTTATGAATATAGGTGCAATCAGTGTGGTAAGATATCAGAGATATTAATTGGGGTAAGTTCTGGCAGCGAAATGCTTGCCTGTAAATATTGCGGGAGTAATGATTTAATAAAAATTTTATCAGTTTCATCATTTACAGTTACAGATAGTGGCAGGGTTCCTGGTACTACCTGTTGCGGTAGAGAGGAACGCTGTAATACGCCTCCCTGTGAGACCGGAGGAGCCTGCAGGAAAGATCAATAAAGGAGGAAATCAAGATATGCCAGTGGATTTTAATAAGGCAATGGATGAAATGCAGGCGTCTATCATAGAAGATGCCCGGAAGATATATTCAGAAAAAGTGATTGAAAGATGGCTTAGTCCAACACGTATGGGAGAGATGGAACAGCCTCAGGGATACGGTAAAGTTAAAGGGCCATGCGGGGATACCATAAAGATTTTTCTTAGGATTCATGATGACAATATCATTGATGCCCTGTTTATTACTAATGGGTGCGCAACTACTATTGCTGCTGGCAGTATGGCCTGTGAACTTGCGATAGGAAAAAACATTAAGGATGCATTTAAAATAAACAAGGAAGTGATTTTAGAGAATTTAGGCGGTCTGCCAGAAGAAAGCATTCACTGTGCTTTTTTAGGATCGAATACTCTAAAAGAGGCATTGACTGATTACCTTACATCCAAGGATGAACCCTGGAGAAGGTTTTACAAAAAACAGTAAGGAAATGGAAGGATATAGAGCTCAATATAACAATTCTACCTTTTCTGGACAAAAGTTAGAACTCGATGGTAAATATTTTAATCATTGTAAGTTTAAGGATTGTATTATTGTTCTGGAGAAAGGGGAAACTAATATTACCGGTTGTAGTTTTGAAAACTGTAAATTACTCCTTAAAGGCAATGCCTATACTGTTGGAAAGATAATAAAGCTATTTACTGGGAAAAGCCCTTTAAAGGTGTTGGACTTTGATGAGCCGTTGTTTGAGAATACTACGCCAAAAAAAGATTAAGCCCCTATTGTTTTTCTATATCGTAAACAATTTGTATTATTGTTATTATGATCTAGCAAAGATATATACCCTATGTTCCTATAAGCCTTTTCTTTCGCACCTTCCAGCGTTGCATCACCGGCGATTATATGCAGCACTCTTCCACCGTCTGTGACAAGGCCCCTTTCTGGATTTTCCCTTACGCCTGAAAAATAAACAGCAATTCCCTTTTCTATAGTATCCAATCCTGCTATCACATGTCCTTTTCCATAACGGCCTGGATACCCCTTGTTCCATCCCTTACTTGCCTTTGAGCGACCTTCCATAGCAACTATATCCACATAGTGCTGGTTATTCCAGACAGGATGAATTTGATCCAAATTCCCTTCCCACACTGCCATACCTATCTCGAAGAGATCCGTACTTAGTTTTCTTGAAAGCACTTCCCACTCCGGATCGCCATGCCTTACATTAATTTCAAATACATCCAGTTGGTTATAAGGATCAAGATTCAACCCAAAGTATACAACACCTTTATAATTCCATCCCAAACCTAAATCGCCCCTGTTGTAAATTGCATTAACTGTTGGGTTTACAATCTCTTTGATAATCCTGTTTACCAGCCATGGGGTCACAAGTTTATGGGGTGCATAACATCCTGTACCACCGGTATTAAGGTTTCCACCAAACTCAGCAATTGATTGCTCATCATTCTGATCAAAGGCCTGTTTGTAGTCCTGAACAAACATTTTTAAAGGGAGCACATGTTCACCATCCAGGTAGACATAAAAGGAGATCTCAGTGCCATACTTTCTTTCTTCTATAACAACCTTATCACCTGATTTTCCGAATATTTTTTCTACCATTATTTTGTCAATTGC
>DAOVDY010000140.1 GCA_030669265.1 Desulfobacteraceae bacterium
CGAAAGGATGTCATTCAGGGCATGTTGTCGGCCAAAGACTTGTTTTCGACAGTTCAGGTAATCTCCTAACAAAAGAAAGCCCCGATCTTATCTGCTCCTTTTTGATGCCTAATCTAACGGTTTCGATCAATGCCTTTTTTGAAAATCTAATGAATGGCCGAAATCCAAATGAGGTGATGTTTAACACCACTGGATGTTTTGATACTGGCCCTATCTGTGGTGGCTGGGGGCATGTCGTTGTTAGAATGACTGCCGAATTGAGATCCTGATCAAATAATCTTTATTTTTATCTCATTACGAATTTAATTTTTTGTGGTGAAATAGGGTGGCTTGTAAAGGCAGGTAGGGAAACTAACCGAAATGTAGCAATCCCGCCCTTTATAAAGCTGTATGATAGCGATCCTTAGTCCCTCGATTCATAAATTCGATGACGTATTTATTTACTCGGGACTAAGTGCTGAGTGAGCAATCGCAAAGATTATACTCATTAGAATACTTTATAGTATTTGCGAATCGAAGCACTTAGTCTTCCACAGTATTCACCTCTATTTTAACCTCACCAAACTCTGCTGGACTCCCTGGACGATTCCCTTTTTTTGCTGCAATTTTCACCCCCCTAGTCTTCACGCCCACTTTCATCGCACCGGTTCTAACCATGTAGATACCTTTAGATGGAATCAAATCCAGCTCCCCGAGCTGGGCAGTAGAGGCATAAAGGGTAATGCTCTCCAATCCCAGAGGTGGACTTACTTCCAGTTCAAATCTGTCTCTACCTGAAGGTATTTCATAAATAACACCACCATTGAAATAATTTTCGCTCCTGTAAGGATTAGGCATGAGTTGGATTAGACGACCTGCAGCATCGTGATAGACAATCCTGGCATAAAAGGGCTTATTGCCCTTAAGATAAATCTTTATCTTCTCACCAATTTGGTATTGTTTCTTGTCAGTCCAAAGCTTCACTGTGAGAGGTGCATTAGGGTCATCAAGGAGGGCCTTTCCCTTGATAACCTTCCTTAGAGAATCTGGGTCAGGGGCAACCTCAGCCTTGATTTTTACCTTATAGCATTCACCAGCATACTCAGTTTTAAACCATCCTTTCTCCATTTCTTCAATAACTCTCACCTTTGCCTGGGCATAGGCATTTATAATGTCTGAGCTCACAATGGCATTTTTTACCTCTGTCTCACTTTTTATATACGTGAGGGCCATTTCAGCAGCTTTTCTTTTTGTCTCAGCCATGGCCAGTTCCCTGGTCTCCTTCCTGGATTTATCCTCTCCCATGCAGGCATGACCCTCTGCTTCCAGTATCACTGAGTTCTGAACATCAAAACCCTCCATCTGGGCCCAGGCCTGAAAATTCCATAAAAAAAGCCCAGCACTTACCATAAAAATCCACCACCTCATCATCTTTTACCCTCAATTTAGTTTAAGTTAAAGCTCCCTTGCCATAGGCTTTGTCATTTTCCTTCTCTTTTGGAAAAACTGCCTTCTGGCATTTCATTCAATATAGCCCATAAACTTTCTGTTTTTAAATATAGCAAACCGACATGGCTTTACAAGGAAAATCAGGTTTGTTTTCCTTCCACAGGTACTTCGTACGTGTTAATGAATTCGTCAAATCCTTTAACCTGATATCCCTGAGAATTCATTAATGGTTTGGAATATTACGCACTTTTTAAACTAAACCAATGTAACACTATCATGTATTATGTGATCTTTGAATACTAATTTTTAAAAGCAAATCTATCATATTTGTACAACCTTAACAAGGCAATCAAACTCCAAAACCGCTATTAAAACCTCCTAAAATTCTGATTTCATATTCTTTCTCAATTTCTCAAGCACTTTTACTAACTGTTTCATGGTTATAATGTGATTTTATGAAGAGAGTCTTTACTGCTGTTCTTGATAAATCTCCTCTTGACACATGGCGCTTTTTTTCATACATTTTTTTATAAGTCGATACTTTCAACTTAGGAAACATCAATCAGAGGAATATTCTATGAGAAAACTTTTTCGTTTCCTGCTCTCTTCATCCCTTATCACTTTTTTTTTAATTTTCCCCACCCTCTCATTCTCTGCCACACGCGGCATCAGAATTACTGCTAAAGAAGGGCAAAGCTTATATCTCTATAAGGACTACTATGCCCTGGTAGTGGGAATCAGTGACTATGAGAGATGGCCAAAACTCCCCAATGCTGTCAATGACGCCAAAGAAGTAGCAGCAAAGCTTAAGGAAATGGGCTTTGAGGTGAAACTGGTAGTAGATCCAACCTCTCGGGAAATGAAAACAGTTTTGAGTGACATGGTTTATGATATGGGAAGGGAAGAGAATAGGGCCCTTTTCTTTTACTATGCCGGACATGGTGAGACAGAAGCCTTGGCTGATAAGACCAAGATGGGATATATCATCCCCAGGGATTGTCCTCTTTTAGAAAAGAATCCAAAGGGGTTTGCCACCCATGCGATCAGCATGAGGGATATTGAATCTGCCTCTATGAGAATCAGATCCAAGCATGTCATAATGTTATTTGACTCCTGTTTTTCTGGCTCCCTCTTTGCCTTAGTAAGGGCAGTTCCTCATGATATCACAGAAAAGAGTACCCTTCCGGTGAGGCAGTACATCACCGCTGGCAGGGAAGACGAACAGGTGCCGGACAAGAGCATGTTTAAAAGATGCTTCTTAGTTGGTCTTGAGGGTGATGCAGACCTGACTGGTGATGGCTATATCACTGGCTCCGAACTAGGGATGTATCTTTCAGACAAGGTGGTCAACTATACCCACCGCAGACAACACCCCCAGTACGGCAAGATCAACAATCCGGATCTGGATAGGGGAGACTTTATCTTTGTTCCCGTAAAGGTTCAACGCAAGGAAATGGCGAAAGAAAAAAAGCGTCAGGAGGAAAAATCTGCCATTGCTGAGGAACTCAAGAGATTGCAAGAGGAGAGGAAAAAGAGTGAGGAGCTTGTGGAGCAGATGAAGCACCTTCTTGAGGCCAAGTGGCAGTCTGAGGATAAAGAAAAGGAGACCTTGGCTGAAAAGAGAGAGTTAGAGGAGAGACTCAAAATAGCAGAGGAAGATCGGCAAATTAATAAAGCACAGAAGGATACTAATGCAAAGGAACTGCAATCACAGCTCCTAACTTCTAAAGAAAAACTGCGCAGGGAGGCTGCCGAGAGAAAGGCCTTGGAAAAAGAGCTGAAAAGATTAAAGGCTGAAAGACAAAAGCAGGCCCTTATCCTAAAAGAATTGCAAAAAAAGCACATCCAAGAGAAGCGCTTAGCCTCCATTCCCAAAGCGGTAACGGATGCCAAAATCTATACAGTAAAATTGAGAGATATCCCAACAGAATTATCTGGATCTCATGTGAAAAATATTATCAACAAGCACAATTTCTTTGTCAAAGACTTCAACGAAAAAGGAGATTTTCCAAATAATTTTGTGGACAATGGCGATGGAACCGTAACTGATCGAGCTACAGGACTCATGTGGGAGAAGGGAGGATCTTCATCAGCCCTTTACTATTGGAAGGCAAAGAAATATGTATCACGTTTAAATAAAGAGAAATTCTTGGGCTACAATGATTGGCGCATACCCACCCTTGAAGAGTTGTGCTCGCTCCTGGAGCGAGAGATAAATGAAAGGGGACAGCATATTAGCCCTCTTTTCAAAGATACACAGCCAAAATGTTTGAGTGCAGACCTTTTGGGGGGAATTCATTATGGGAAAGATTGTAGTCTCCGTAATATTGTAAATTTTACTAAAGGCAAAATTGATGAAACTGCAACGGAAGATATAGGAGCCCCTTGGTGTCAATCTCTATCAATGTATTTCTATATAAAAGCAGTGAGAAGTATCAAAGGGCTGCAAGATGAACAGGGTCAAGAGAAGCGCTTAGCCTCCATTCCCAAAGCGGTAACGGATGCCAAAATCTATACAGTAAAATTGAGGGATGTTCCAAAAAGTTTACTAAGCTATGATGCTGAAAAGTTGATTAAAAGGCACAATTTCTTTGCCATCGGTGTGAATGAAAAGGGAGGCTTTCCCAATGATTTTGTGGATAATAGCGATGGAACT